>JAUYBK010000026.1 GCA_030693105.1 Methanobacteriaceae archaeon
TAAGTGCTTCCTGGGTGTATTGGGACACGTCACTTCTTCTTTTAATTTTACGGCCTACCAGATCAGATTCTACTGATTTGATAATTTTCTCAGCAACTTCCAGGGCCACATCCCCCTCCAAGAGGGATAATTCCAGTTCAAAAAGAATATCCTCAATATAGTCCTCAGATATAGTTTTGTGGGTGGCAAATCCAAAAATACCCGGTTCATTTTCGGGTGATTTTTTTTCAGATTCTGGTGAATGATCTTCAGATTCATCCATTTTGGGGGCAGTTTCAGAAAACGATTCGCTTTTTTCACCTGTTTTTCTGCGGAATATATAAAAACGAGAAGTTTTTTCGTTTTCTGTCGATGCAACAGTTTCATCTTCAGAAATAGTTCTAGTAAAAGTTTCTTTTTCAGGAGTGGTTGTAGTTTTAGGAGTATCTATTCCTTTCGAAGTTTTGGGGGTCGGTTTTACCTTTTTAGGAGTTTTTTTTCCTTTAGTAACTTCACATTCTGTATTCTTATTATCTAATGTTTCTCCAGAAGGAATTTCATCCTCGGAGAATTTATCGGAGATTTTGCCTACCGTACCACTGAATTTCTTCTTTAAGGATTCGAACAATAGAATCTCACTCCCAATTTACCCCGGATTTCCTTCCAGTTGTTGAATGAGCTCTTCTGCTTCAGGACTTTTTTGAACGATAATTTCGGTGATTTTCTGCAAGTCACCCATCATCTTATTAAGCAGTCCTTCCAGTTCTTCTTTTTGATTTTTAATGCTTTCATGGGCGTCTGTAACTTTTTTCTTGGCTGCCGCTCCAGCGCCCAGACCCACAATTACTTCGTCGGTATTTTTTATCTCAGTAATGAGAAATGAACCGGCGCCAATGGGTACGAAGGTTTCCACCCCTTTTTTCCCCTTCAGCTCTTCCAGGGTTTCCAGTGCTATGGCAAGTTCAGATATACTAACCTTTAAAGTCTCAGTCTGTTGGTTTAAAAGGTCTGCCTGTCCTTTGTACATGTTGAGCTCGTTGATTAACTCTTCCAGCCGCTGACGGTCTTCCATTAGAGATCACTCCTTTTTAAGTGCCTTAATCAGGGGGTCCTGAACATCTTTTGCAGATATTTCCTGGATATCGTGAATTTGTACCTGATTTCGGTTTATGTGGTGTTTACTTCCAAATTCAGAGTAGATCTTCTCCTTTATATCCTCTTCACTAGTGGCCTTCAATTCCCTGGTGAAGTGTTTGAGACGGTCCCCCATCATAAATTTGCCTTTAATTTTAAATATTTTTGTTTTCATAAGTATCCCTCGAGAAAACCCAATGATTCTTCAATTCTCGTCATTTCCGGACCAGTAGTATCTAATCCTACTAACAAACCGTGGCTGTTAGCAACTGCCCCAGCCCCCACCAGTGGAGTACCTCTGTTAACAGTACCCACATCTACCGGGACCTTAAGGGTTGCTTCCAGGAATTTTAATTCCTCAGGAGTTGCCGAAGGGTGTACCAGAACTCCTTTGTTAGTAGCTACCGCTACTGATCCATTGATTTTGAAATTAGCTATGCTGCCCCTTTTCACATCAACATCCAGCGTACTAGATATTAATTCAGCGGATTTATCAGATAGAAGGGGATTTAAAACCGCTCCATGGTCGTTGACCAAGACGATGTTGCCTACTGCAGTGAACCTGTCTGGAATCCTTTTTATTATCAATCCGGCCTCGCGGATCATCTCCACTTCCCGGTCAAAGGCATATTTAGAAACCACAAATCCGTTAGAGTTTCCAACAGCCAGAGCTCCGGCCAGATTGCTTCCGCTAATGTGAGTCTGTATTAGGGGTACCTGGAGTGCCTCTTGTATGAGTTGGAGGTCTTTTTCTTCCAAGTTAGGGGGAACCAGTGCCGCCTGGTCTGTGACAGACATGATCACTCCCAGGTTCGGGTTTCCCCTCAGATTGAATCTCCTGATCATAGGTTCACCTAATTAATTCACTAGGCTAAGGTAACCAAAACAGAACCATCTTCTTCTTTGGTGGCCTTTACCTTTATTTTAGGGGGGATTTTTTGGATTCCCCTTTCCCATATTTTTTCGTTTACTGAAGCGTCAATTTTAACATCTTCCGACTTCATGTGCCTTTTGATGAAATCCCGTAGGTATCGGGTTGCCCGAGGAGACCTTTGGGTCCGGGGGACTTTTTTAACATCCCGCAGGGGAATGGTATAAATTCGTTCCATTTATAATCCTCCTTATACTTTGAGTTTACTTCTTCTCCAGTGCCTCATTTTAGGGTGGGTCCTCACCTTACGGGAGGTTTTTAACATAGCCCACAGAGGCACCCTTCGATTTTGATTGTATGCCTTTGCTAATCTAAGTTTTTTTGCTAAGGGTTTATTTCGACTCATCTTCTCTCCATCCTATTACTCTTGATTGTATGTGCGGTGGAAAAAGGCTCTCTGCAGCTTTTTTTCCATCTTTTTGACCAATGAAATGCCTGATTTCTATCTCATAATCGGAATTGTTTTGGGGGTTGGTGGATTCTTTTTTAAGTTTGAAAAGTTTTTCTGCCAGACGGTTTATGGTCTGATGTCCAAACCCCGAAAGGTTGATGTACTCCACATCCTGGCGGTCTTCAAAACTTTTTATTTCTTCCGTACTTAACTTTGGAACCCGGTCGTCCCGGCGCACACCGTCAGCAACCACTTCGTACTCAGATGAGGCCACTTCCAGGACTTGCCGGTGCAAGTAGTTTATCCCGTGGTTGGGAAAACCATCATCCAGTATCATGGACGCTGCATTCCCCAACAATTGCTCTTCGACCTTTAGAACCCGATGGGTGAATCCTAATTTATCTGCAGATTCTTTTGCCGGTTTAAAGGAAGAGTAAACACCAAAATTTGCAGTTAAAAGATCTACATCGTATCCTAATCTCTGGAGAAATACAGCCATTAAGGAGCTGTCTTTACCTCCACTGTAGAGCACCGCAGCTTTCATCTTCTCGTGATGTTTATTTCTTTCTTCTGACCTGTCATTTTACGCAGAAGTTCTTTAAGCTGTTCATCAGTTATTTTAGAAGTTATCCGCCCCATTTGGGCCAGTTGGATGAGCTGAAGTTCGATCTGATCCACGTATTCCGGACGGGTTAATCGGATATTGGCCAGTCTACCTCTAGCTTCGGGGGTGAGAATCTGCATCATGGCCTGTCTTTTTTGCGCCTCCATTTCCTGGCGCATTTGCTCCTGGGCCTCAACTTCCTGTTGAGTTGGCTGTTGAGTTGGCTGTTGAGCTGCCTGCTGCTGTAATTGCTCCATTCTCCGGCGTCGTATCTCTTCGATATCACTCATCTAAATCTCCATCAAATTAACTGCTTTTAGGAATGTCATTGTTAAGTTTGTTAGAAGCCTGATCCAGGAAAGAACGTCCTTGCGGGGTTACTCTCCTTCCGTCGTCTATTTTTTCCACTAGTCCGGCGTCTTCTAATTGGTGTAATGCGCCTCTAACTATGGAACCGCTGCCCCTCTTGAACTTCTCAGGGCTGGTGCCTTGGTCCTTTTTACCGCCGTAGTAGCTGCGCAGACTGTTGATACCCACTGGGCCATCGATGTAGACCCTTCGTAAGAGGGATGCGCAACGCACGTACCACCAATCAGGTGCATCAGGCCTTCTTTCCTTGTGAACTCCTGTTTTTACAAAGTTTGCCCATTCCGGTGGCGTGATCTTCTTGTTTTCACTTAACTCCTTGGCGACTTCGCTGATTAGCGAGTCAGCAGGTACATCATAAACTGTAGTCATATTTATCCTCCTAATTACCTCTTTTTTTGAAAATTACAGCAACATTACCTCTAAAATCAATCAATTTAGCATTTGATTTTTCGATGATATGAGTAATATAGTTTTGTTTCTCAAAGGATATACCTTTCGAAAAGCGAAGCTTAACCACTTCTCGTTCCTTGAGATGTCTTTTGATCTCATCCAGCACTCCCGGGTTTACTCCAGATTTGCCGATGTTAATGGTAATAGTTGAAAGTGATCTATTCATTAATTCCTTCTTGGAAGGTGTGGGATTCAATTTTATTCCTCCTCCTTGTTTTCTGCTCCGATTTATAGAGATTTCTACGTATTTCTCCACATTTCAAGCATTGGGTGGTCACAGCAGATTCAATTAACCTAATTTTAGAGTTGAATCCGGGTTTCAAGAACCGGTTGCACTGTTTACAAAACCTTCCCCTCCAATAAGGAGGCATATTAAGGTTATATTTCTTGGCAATGTTCCGGGCCATCTCCACGTAGCGGTGGGAACGTTCTGGATGAAGAGAAAATTCTTCTTCCGCCATTTTAAAGAGGATTTCAAGCCTTTCATAGGCTATTTTTATCATCCACTTCGGTCTTCTTCCCCTTCGCAAATTTTAACCTCTCAAGAACATCCCAGATGATAGAATATAGAGATCTTAAGTTTCACACAGGTGCAGATTTGGGGGGGGTAACTATTCTGAAGCCTGAAAATGTACTTAAGAATAATATATAAATTTATCTACTTCTCCCTTTAAAAACCTTTTCCCATATGCATCATGAATGTAAGAAAAACCTCAAGAACGATTAATTAGCCTAAAATGAAATTTTAAAAATTTATCTGGTCTAAAAAGCTCACCCCACCTACGGGAGAGATTTTTTTACCTTTAATCATTTCCAGGACAACTTCAACTACATCACTGGGCCTCATACTGGTGGTATCAATTTCCTGGGCCTGTTCACTGTGTATATCCAGGGCCTCCCAGGCACATATATCCAGGGCCTCGGCTTCCAGATTTTCTGAAACTTTAGATGATTTCCATTTTCTTTTCTTTAGTCTTTCATTTAAAATTTGAGGACTGGTCCTTAAGACCACCACCAGATCTGCTGGAGAGTAATAATGGGATAAATGCCCCTCAAATATTAACCAATAATCACTAACCCTATATTCTTGCGCAATTTTATCTATTTCCAGATTTAAAGCAGGAATATCCACTATTTTATATTCTTTTTCGGGTTCCTGGCCCGTGTAGAGGTTTTTTTCCTCGGCCAATTGGTTCACGGCCACGAGTTTGGCTTTCAGTTTCCGAGCCAGTAACTTCGAAACAATAGTTTTACCCGTGCCCGGAGTGCCAGTTAAAAGCATTATCATGGTGGTGGTCTTAAATCTCTCATTTTAGTTTTTCTACAAGTATTTGGGCAACTTTTTCTCCAGAATATAGCATTCCTCCAAATA
>JAUYBK010000188.1 GCA_030693105.1 Methanobacteriaceae archaeon
GGCAAAAAGGAGAGTCACATAAAAAGCATAAGGCCTTTTCATGAATTTTCGGGACACCAGGTACACCACCACGGGCAGTGAAGAACCTAAAAATGCAAAGAACACCTTAAACACGTACTCGGGGTTAAGACCAGAAAGCACCTGGTAAATGGTGGGTAAAATAGTAATACTAATACAGGCGTTGTAGGGGTTGTAGAAAGCCTGCATATCCCAGTGATAGTTGGAAAGGGTTAACTGGAAACAGTGGTATTCGGTGTGCACATCCCGGCCCATAAGGTGGTATGAAGTTAAGCTGTGCATTAAGAGCAGGGATAGTCCAATAAGCCAGGCTGCCATAGGATAAGTGGCCGGGGGCAACCGTTTACGGAGAAAAGCCAGGACCACCAGGTAAGTAGGGATCAAAAATAGCAACGCTAAAATAAGGGTGTTGTTTTGGGTCGTGTTCATGAGATAAGTGCCCATAATAGCCATAAGGGGGAATATGGCGGGGAATATAAGTGGAAATAATAACCGATCCTTTAACTCCAACTTAAAATTAAACAACTGCCCTATTTGGAAATTTTCTTTCATTTTCCGATATGATAATAAAGTTAAAACTACTGTTATCAAGTTCAAAACCGTTAAAACTGGAATTAGTGATAAAGGCTGGTTTAAAAATGGATATAAACTGTTCAAAAAAAGGCCCAGGAATATCAAAATAGAAACACTGATCCCCACGCTTAAAACTGCCTTTTTAGGGAAATTAATCTTCTCCAGCCCCAGGAGATGGACGGTTAAAAATCCGGGAACCAGGGTGAAGAACAAAAATGACAGAGATTCTCTTAACACTGGCACGTTTAACAGAACGGCCAAGTCAGTCAATAAAAGCAACGAAAATAGTAGGGCTAACCATTGCCCGGCGGTGGTCTGCTTTATTTTTTCATTTATCTTCATGCATGCTCCTCTTGATGTATAAGATTAAAGGTGATTTAATTTACATTAATAACCGTTCTAGATTAAATATCTACACTAACTCCTGGTAAATGTCATTGGTTAAGCGAGCTACCTTTTTCCAAGTATATTTATCTTCAACCAGCTTACGGCCACTTAAACCCATTTTACAACTATTTTCTGAGTTCAAAACATTTATTATAGCGTCCGCCAGGGATTGGGAATCTTTGGGAGTTACAATGATACCTGAACCAGTTTCTTCTAGGTCCTGAGCTATTCCCACGATCTTGGTGCTGATTACTGGCTTGGCACAGGCCAGGGCCTCCAGGGCCACGATACCAAAACCTTCCTGGGCGGAGGATATGGATGGTAGGACAAAGACATCGCACTGATTGTAATAGTCGGGAAGTTTTTCGTCGGGAATGAATCCATGGAACTCCACGTTGTTCTCTAAACCCATGGAATTAACCTGTTCCTGGTAATAATTAATTAGATTTCCCTTTCCACCCACTATTAATTTAATGGGGGGTATTTTTTTTTTAACTATTTGCAAGGCTTCTAATAAATAGTCCAATCCTTTGTAGTGGTGGAATTCGTCCAGCACACTTAGGAAGAATAGTGTATTCCCCTCCGGGGAATTTTCCTCCATTGAGCAGGGAGCTGGCCGAAATTTATCGGTATCCACGCCACAGGGTACCACCACGATCTTGTCCTGGAAATCAGCGAGGTGGGGTGAAAAGTGGCGATAGTTTTCCTGAATTATTATGATCCTATCCGCAGCTTTCAGGAGTAACTTGAGGCCGGTGGAATTATAAAAGCGTGCCACGTAATTGGATAACCCGGATCCAATTATGTCATTGTAATAGGAAAGAACCAGGGGTTTATTTTTAAGTCTAGATATTATCATACTCCAATCCGCATTCCAGGGAGTTGGCAAATGGGTGTGCATGATGTCGAAATCTTCCTGAACAAGTTTTAGGGGCATGGTCCAGGTTAAGTTGGTGTTGGCAACTTTACCAGTAAAAGGGACCCTGGAAACTTTAACTCCATCTATTGTTTCTTCCCTTGTTTCCCCAGTTTCCTGGGCGCATACTACTTTCACCTGGTGACCCAATTTAACCAGTTCTTTGGAAAGATAATAAACATAGTTTTCAACCCCTCCCGTAAAAGGATAGAAACGCACCGGGGTTTGTAAGATTTTCATTTAAGTACCTCACCATAGAACTGTTCTAGAGTGAGCGTTAGACGGTTCCAATCGTAGGGCTGAGCATGAGATAAACAGTCTTCTCTCAAAGATTGACCCTTCTCCAGTGTTAACTTTATCTTTTTAGATAAATCTTGGGGGGTGGGTTGGGCTATGAATCCATTTACTCCTTCTTCCACCAGATCACACGCCGCATTCATTGGATCTTCCACTACGATGGCGGGAATTCCTGATGCATTAGCTTCCACCACCACCATACCAAATCCTTCTCTTTTACTGGGAAGAACCAGAACTCTCGAGGATTTCATTAAGGACATCAAGTCGGGATGGTTTTTCATAAAACCAAGGAATTCTACATTTTTTTCCAGACCTAATTTTTGGGTTAACTGGACAAGATGTTCTTTTTCTGGACCCTCACCCACAATCAAGCATTTAATGTTAGGTATATCTTCTTTGGTTTTAATCAGGGATTCTATTAGTAATTTAACTCTTTTTTCCTTAATGAGTCTTCCTGCAAATAATATGTCCTGTTTTCTTTCAGATCCTTTGATTTTTTCAACATCGCTGATATTGATACCGGGAGTAATTAATTGCACCTGACTAATTCTTCTCACCTTAAGAAAGTCTCTTTTGGTTTTTGGTGAAATGGAAATTATATTGTTACTCAAATGTAGGGTTAAGAACTCTACAAATCTTCCAAATATCCCCAGAAACCCAATATATTCATACCAATAACTGCCCCATACTTCTAAAACGGTTATAACCAGCTTTGACCGCCCTAAAAGTGAGTGAAACCAGGCGATGAAAGATGAAAAGAAGGGAAATCCCTGGCAGTCTATTATATCAAAATTTTTTTTAAAAAGAGGCCTTAACAGTTTTAAAGAAAAGTATATGGCCTCTTTTATGGATCTGCGGCTGCCACTGTAAATAGGGGTGGGTTTACAAACTCCATGAAATTTAATTCCGTCCCGGATAATATCATCCTGGGTTTCGTCTGTCCACCACCAACCTATGGTATACCAGTGGACATCATGTCCACGGCCAGCTAACCTCCGGGCCAGTTCATATACCCTCACTTCGGCCCCTCCCGTTACCCAGGGATAGGCGGCATCGTAAATAAAGGCTATTCTCATCTCTTTTCCTCTAAATATTAATCAAAAATATAGTTTCAGCACGCGCTATATTGATTAAAATGTTTTCCCAGCAGGGTAATTTTTATTTAAACCTACTCAATTATATTTGTCCTCGGGATTTAGTAGCAGCAAACTTATAAACATACCGGAAAATATAGTCTGAATTCCCAGTAGGGATAGTATCATGGCTATAATAGCAATTTGAACCTCATAAAGCGCTCCAAACCCGGCAGTGCTCCAACTGTAAAGGACGAAAAGTCCCAGTATTATTCCTCCAGCTAGAAGTAACACTCCTAATAATAACTCTTTTTCCAGGGAATGGTAACTAATGAGTTTTTTGGTTACACCCGATCTACTGGAAACTCCATAGGCAACACCAAAGGCCCCAAAGTACTGGCCCGATAAAAGTAGCTGGTATCCAACCAACAGCAAGAGACCGCCTAGAATTAAAGAGTGCATTCTGGACAGTCCTCCTAACCATACTACACTGGTTAGTGTTAAACCCAGTATCACAGCTATAAATCCAGGTATAACCAGAAACGGTCCGGGCCGGTAGAGCATCATAAAACGGAGATGTCTCCATCCATCTGAAAAAGAACTTAGTTTAGATTCTCCTTTTCGAGGGTAATAGGTTATAGGTACTTCTTCTATTTTCAATTTCTGACGGGATGCTTCGATTACCATTTCCGAGGCGAACTCCATCCCCGCGGTTTTAAGGTTTAACTTGTTCCAGGCCTCTTGGGTCATGGCCCGCATACCACAATGGGCATCCGAGATTCCGGTGGAAAATAGAGCATTTAGTACCCCGGTGAGAAAAGGATTCCCAATATATTTATGGAGGGCGGGCATAGCTCCTTTTTTTATTTCTCCTTTTAATCGGGAGCCCATGACAAATTCAGCATCGCCTTTTAAAATGGGTTGAATAAATTCGTAAATTTCACTGAAGGGATAGGTTCCATCGGCATCTCCCATAACGATAATATCTCCTGCGGCTTCGTTTAAACCTCTCTTGTAAGCATTACCATATCCCCGGTTACCTTCATAAATAACTCTGGCCCCGGCTTCTTCGGCTTCTTGAGCGGTGTTATCGGTAGAAGCGTTATTAACTACTAATATTTCGGTCTTCAGGCCCATTTTTTGTAGTTTATCCACGGGCACGGACTGCACAGTTTTTCCTACAATACCTTCTTCGTTGAGGGCGGGGATAACTACAGAAATCTTCATAAAATCACTCTATATATCTTAAACCTTTAATTTTATCATTATTCTTTTTTATTGGGAGTTCATGAGATATAAGCTTTTAAAAATGAAAGTATGCAGCTTTTTTTTTTAAACGGACCCCCGGTAGAAAAGTAGGTAAGACACTACCATAAGTATAATGGCCAGGATAACTGCGGTGACAGTCATACCTTTGTCAGAGCCAAAGATAATAGGTATGGGTCCAATCAGTACTACCCCGCCGGCCTTTACGTTAGAGGTGTCTTCGGTTCCATTGCCTTTCCCCGATGTTTGTAGGGCAGAACCCACCACTAGTAGAACTATCCCAATTATTATGGCGGTTGCACCTAACATTATTAAGGATTCTGCCCTGATCAATGCATCACTCTTCTTTTATTTTAATTCGGTATTCCGTGGTTCCTTGATTGTCTCTTTTATCCAGAAGCTCCAAGGAACACATGGAATCCAGGGATTTTCGGAGGTCGGGTACTAAACCATCCGGAAGATCAAGTCCAATTAAATCTTCTCCATGGTTTGAAAATTCCATTAACTCTTTTAACCGGGATAAACTGACCCAACTATTAGTTTGACAAATAAAATTATGCAAAATGAGAAATCGGAACATTTCCACTTCATCTTTTTCTTCCAAACTTACTTCTTCTTCTATTTCTCCTTTTATATTCCTGGCCAGAAATATTAAGTGCTTTACTTCAGCAGAGGGCACAATCATTATGACTTGCAGTTCCTGTGATATGAAGTAGCTTCCCCGGTTTATGTGGAGGCGGTCTTCCTGGATTAGGAGTCCTCCGACATCATCTAAATATTCAACAAGTTCATCGAACTTGTAAACCCCTCCCTTAAATCGTATTATTCTGTACATGATACCCGGCCGATATTTTACTTCATAATGGTTATTTGGCTATTTATAACAACCTTAAATTATTCGAAAGCTTCCATAACAGTGATACCGGTTAAATCTCCTAAGAGTTCTAATTTTACCAACCAATGCGGTTTTTCATGGTCTATCTGAAGCTGGTATTTATTCATAATTTCATTTTCTATCCTGTTAATTAGTTCCCGACAGGAATTAATATAGTTTCCTGCCTGAATATGACATCTTACCGTGAAGGTGTCCCCTGCAATGGCTTTTGATTCTATAAACTTCAATGTGGTTTCGGTTATGGAAGTACTGGAAGTTTCTACCGTAGTTTCTACAAAAGTTACCCTGTTTATTATTTTAGTGGGGGTTTTTGCCATAGTTTGGAAGGTCTTTATTGGATTTTTTTTTTAATTCAACCAATACAGGTCTTTAAACGGGGATTCTTTAATATAAAATGAACTTCCAGTCTCTTGAAGTAATTTTTCAAGTTCCATTATTCCTAACAGATCTTCGCCATTCCACTTGTTCTTCTGTTCGTCAAAATATACTAACATTTCAAACTTTTCATTTAACATATTATTACTCCCCTAATAGATCAGTATTAATATTGTATTACACTTATAAATAATAGTAATATGTTGAGTGTGGAATTAATGTTAACTTCAGTGGTGATGCTGATTATTCTGGCAGGAATGGTGGGCCTGGCTGAAGAAAGATCAAAAACAGCAGAAATTACTCGGGAAGCTGCCGAGGCCAGGATCATTGCCGAAAAAATTGCACAGTCCCTGGAAGAAGTCTATGCCGGTGGGGAAGGCCATAGTATATTAGTAGAAATGCCACCAACCATAGCCGGAGCTGACTACCGGGTTAAAGTCAATTTTTCCGGTGTTTTTGTGGATATGAACAATCGCAACGGGTTTAGCAAGTGTTCGGCACCCCGCATTACCGGGCCATTGCAACCGAAGATCAATTGAAACTACTGCCCAACCGTACCTACCACCTGACCCACCAATGGGATGCCAAGGGCAATCATTTCCTGGTAATTAAGCTGGTTACTTAAAAATGGGGATATTTACTATGGAGAGTAAAGGGCAAATTTTATTAGAATATGTGATGATGGTGGCCGTTGTTTTCATAGTGGTATTTATGGTGGCTTCTTTCATAGATGAATCCCAGGAGGTTGGCCTGGCCATGGCCGCGGCCCGAATTGGAGCAACCCTGGGAGCTAATCTGGATAGTATGGCCATTTATCCTGATCAGTCCTTTTCAACTACACCACCAAAAATCAGAGACTGCTTTTACCATCCCGGGTTAAGATTGTAAAAATTGAGTACAAAATACAGGGTTTTAACAGTGTTTATCAGAAAACAAAGATACAGATCAGGGTCCACGCCCGTGATCCGTCGTTAAAGAACTCGGATGATAGGAACTGTATGGGAGAAAGGATAAACTACTATGTGCGAAAAGGCATATCCGAAACCTTTCAAACGGAATACCTGAGTAACCTGGCCTTTAACCCGGTTTTCTCCTCTAAATATTATTACACCACGGCCGATGTGGCATGGTCCTAACTGCCTTAGTGATTATAAAGAGGATGAACCCATGAAAATAATAAAAAAGTAGATCGTTATCTTTTAATTAATGCAAAACTTCTACGGCTGTTTTTAGGGAAACTTCTATTAAATTATTTTGTTTTTTAAAAAATACGCCATTAATATCCCTAATATTCCAAAGGCCATTCCTATACCCCACACCATAATAACTACATTTTTCTCGGGCATGGGACGTTTTAAAATCAGGCGTATCATGGAATTAAAACCACCGTCAGGGGCTTGCAGCTTTCCATCTTCATCCACCTGGGTGGGTTTATGGTCCTGTCTTTCCATTACTCCCGCACTGTAAACTTTAAGGATGCTGTCGATGAGGTTGGGTATGAGTACGATAAGTGCAATAAGCTTCACCCGGCCAATGAAGGCCACCACCACAATGGCGGCGCCAATGATGAGAGTTCCCACGTCTCCTGGAAAAACTCGAGACGGGTGACGGTTGTAGTATAAGAAAGCCAGAAGAGCACCTAACATGGCCATGCTGATGACTGCTACATCGTATTTTCCCATTATGATACATGAAACTGAGAGGGATGTCATGGCAATCGCTCCTAATCCCGATTCTATCCCGTTAAGTCCGGCCAACATGTTGGTGAGGTTGGAGGCAATGGAAACAGCAAAAGGCATGGATAACATGTAAATTATCCCTACGTTAGGTGGTGCAATCCAGATAAGGGGCAGTCCGGCCAGCCAGAGCAGAATCAGCTTTTCTTTTGATGAAAGCTGCACCAGATCGTCGACCATACCCACGACCCCCACCAGCAGGATAACTAACAGGCTGACAATGAGCTGTTCCTGGAGTTGGGGATAAAAATAGACTCCTAAAAACATGCCTATGGCAAAACCGAATAGAATGCCAATACCACCCATCTCTGCCACCAGGGGCTTGGAAGGTTTATGAATATCTCTACCCACTATATCCGCATCTTTAAGCTTCTTTATGAGGCGGGGCATGCTAAAAAAGGTTACTAAAAATGCTATAAACCCGCAGATACTGGATACTATTATCAGGCCCTGGTACTGTGTTAGAAAATTGATGTCCATCCTTTTCCACCTTTTAGGATTAATTCACTTTTTTATGAGGAAATAAACACTTCTAAGCGGTATTTCCAGTTCATCAGATATTTCCCGGGGAGTGATCCCTTTTTTGTAGAGATCTTTTACCTTCTTTATGGTTTCGGGACCATATTTCTTTCCACGAGGTTTTAATGGCTTTTCTATTAAATTGTAAATGCTTTTTAATGGTATGCTGGTTTTTTGAGCTATCTGCTGGGGAGTGTTCCCCTGGGATAACATCTGGTTGACCTGACTTATTTCTTTTTGCGTATATTTAGGTGGTCGACCCTTCCTTTGTTCAGGTTTGACCTCTACTCCCAAGTTTTTCAGTGCATCCAGGTACTTGGGGGAGGTGCGGGCGTATAAGCTGGGTGGACATGTAATCCGCTCCAGGTGGGGGTATCGTTCTAAGAGATCCATGATCCTCTGTATGGTCAGTGGCTCCGATACGTATATTTCCCCCACCATAATATCTCCCCTATCCCTTTTTAATAAATAATATTATCCCTGGACCATTTTCAGAAACTTCTGCGCCTTACGGGTGGTGGGCTTCTGAAAGGTTTCCAGATTGGATTTTTGTTTTTTTGCGTCCTTCACCGGCACTTTAAAAATTTCAGATGCCCTCTCAATTTCAACTTGCCCCTTAATATTTAAAACCGCCGCTCCCATGGCAGGGTCCATCTTAATGTGCAAACCCTGGGTCTTTTTTTCCATGGTGAACTTGAAGGATATCACACTCTCCAGATGAGGTAAATACTCTAAGGATTCATTTAAAGAGTCTCTCAAAAGAGTTACCACCCTTCGAGGGAAATCTTGAAATGCCTTCAACTGGTTTGTATCCAGAGATGGTCTTAGATAAGGGAATGGCCCTGAATGCTTGCTCCGACGGTCGTAAGAAGTGGAAAGGTAATAGCGTAAGAGGTCCCAGAGTAATAAAACCCGAGGAATCTCCAGTAAAACTTCTTTCTGCAGATTATCTCGTTTTTGGATGTCTGCTATAAGGGAAGGATCCATCACACCCCTAAGGTCAGATAGGCCTTTTTTTTGAAGTATTTGGCTTAAAAGATCATCCACCAGACTTTTATCGTCTTCCCATTCTTCAGCACTCTTTTTAGCCAAATTTTTTGCATTTTCCCATGCTTCTTCGTAAACTTGCAGGTTTTGTGCATTTTTCAGGGTTTCTTCCAGAAGTCGGGGTATTAAGGGTTCCACTAACTTTTCAGCGTGCCGGACGTATCCCAGGGCCAGGGCAGTCTGGGTATGTTTTTCATTGATGAGGGCCGGTTTTTTACGGTGAAACTGCATGAATTCAATGCGGGCGTTGGCCCCGTAAGTTTCCCGGATCTTCTTTTCATAGTTCAACGGGTCTTGGGCATCTATGTTAACCCTTTTACGCACCCAGCGTTCGTCCTCCAAGACCTTAATTACCAGGGAGAGGGTTTTGACTATTCCCCTCTTTTCCTGTTTCATGGTCCGCACCAGGCTACGGAAGGCTTCTCGTCCTAAAGGTGAGAGTTCTGACATTTTCACCATGTAATCCCCGGATAAGGGTAGGTATTCTAGAATTTCCAGCCGGTAAATTCCAGAGGGGTTGCGGGTTATTTCAAAATCAGTAGAACCACATTCACATTTGCCGTTTTTTATATTACTTAATTCATGACTTCGGTAGCTGCTCCGGCAGGATGAACAGGTTAAAGAAGCGTATTCTTCCAGGTGTCCCAGGGCGATTTTATGGGATGCTATGGAGGACTTCACCCGGTCTAAAATATTCTTTTTGGCAGCAGCCCCCATACGGAAAAACTGGGTGTGGCGGCTTACCTCGTGCAGGTCTTCCACTTTCATCTCCGCATACTGAGGCCGGCCGTACTTGTTTAATGACCGGTAAGGTGCCTTGTACCCTTTTAGTTCCATGTTGTCCCGGAACTCGTATAGGATCTCCAGATTGTCCTTCAGATGAAAGTATAACTCCATAAAGGCTGCAGCTTCGTCCTGGATTTTCAAGTCTTCCTTTTTAATCTGGGCTAAAAATTTCTCGGCCCTACCTATAAGCACAGATTCGTTCATTTTATTCCTTCACCCACCTCCGCGTCGCTGGCGGTGAGCAGGTTGAGACTATCCTGGGTGGCCAGGATCATTCCCTCTGATTTTATGCCAAATAGCTTGGCTGGTTTTAAATTAGCCAGCACAATAACTTTCTGGTTTAATATCTCTTCTGGCGAGTATTTTAGGGCTAAACCTGCTACTACTTGTATTTTTTTATCTTTAAGATCAACTATTAACTTTAAAAGGTGTTCAGAGTCTTTAACACGCTCTGCTCCTATAACTTTCCCTACCCTTAAATCCATCCGGACAAAGTCTTCAATACTTATTAGGGCCATGTCTTCGCTCTCCTGTAACTTTTTGTAAAGCTCTTCTTTTTCTTTTTCAATTATCTTATCATCAATCTTAGGGAAAAGTGGCCTGGCTGGACTTAATTGGTGTCCTACCGGTAAAAATAGGGCTGCTTCATCCCACTTAAACTCTTCTTCAGATAGGTTCATTATATCAAGGATTTTCTGGGCTTTGCCTGGCAGGTATGGTAACAACAGCACGGCCATGGTCTTGGCCAACTGGTTACAAAGATACAGGCAAGTTGCTGCTTCTGGGGGGTTGGTTTTAACAGTTTTCCAGGGCTCGTGGTCGTTGAAATATTTGTTGCCCCTCTTGGCCATCTTGATTATTTCGCGGAGCCCTTCTCGGAACTGGTACTTATCCAGGTATTCAGAAACCCTTTGGGGTAAATTTTTCAACTGTTCATTCAACTCCCGGTCCTCAGCACTCCACTGCCCGGGCTCTGGAACACCACCTGCAAAGAAACGGTGAGTAAAAGAGAAGGTCCGGTGCAGGAAGTTTCCCAAAACATCAGCCAGCTCGTCGTTAACTCTCCGCTGGAAGTCGTCCCAGGAGAAGTCAGTGTCTCTGGTTAAAGGAGCATTAACCACCAGATAATATCTTAAAAGGTTGTAATCGTATTTTTCCATAAATTCAGCGGCCCATATCACCCAATTTTTACTGGTGGACATCTTCAATCCTTCCAGTGAGAGGTATTCTCCGGCCACAATGGTCCGGGGAAGCTGACACCCGTAGCCCATTAAAAGGGCAGGCCAGAATATGCTGTGGTGGTAGATAATGTCCTTACCAATGAAATGGACTGCACCGTCGCCCCAGTAGGGCTCCCAGGCCTGGTTTTCTCTACGGGCCCACTGGGCAGCCGAGGAGATGTAACCCAGGAAGGCCTCACCCCACACGTAGATGATCTTCCCCTCAGCACCTTCTAATGGTACGGGTATTCCCCAGTCCATGTCCCGGGTGAGTATCCAGTCTTTCAAACCTTCTTTTACCCACTGCAGGGCGTAATTTTTAACATTAGGGGGAAGTTCCGGGTTGGACTCAATCCACTCCTGAACCTGGTCCTGGAAGTGGTTTAACTTAAAGAAGTAGTGCTGGGACTCTCTAACCTCTGGTTTAGAGTTGCAGATGAGACATGTAGGATTAACCAGTTCTAAAGGGTCTAGGTGTCGACCACAGGATTCGCAGTGATCACCCCGGGCCCCTTCAGCCTGGCACTGGGGGCAAGTTCCTTCCACATATCGGTCCGGGAGGAAACGGTCACACTCCGAACAGTAAAGCTGCTTAATGGTTTTTTCGTAAATATATCCCTTTTGATAGAGGTTTAAAAAGAAATTCTGGGAAATCTGGTAGTGTAAGGGGTCAGTAGTCCGGGAAAAATTATCAAAAGAGATGTGACAGGCATCCAGATCGCTTTTTATCATTTCGTAATACCGGGCCGCGATTTCTCTGGGAGTTTTA
>JAUYBK010000208.1 GCA_030693105.1 Methanobacteriaceae archaeon
AAAGATCATGGCTGACCCTATACCTTGCAGTACTCTGGAACCTATGAGTGTTAGTGCGTTGGGTGATAAAGCACACAATAAAGAAGCTATGGTGAATATTACCATTCCGTAGGTGAATATCTTTTTCATACCGTGGATGTCGGCTATTCTACCAAAAGGGACGGCAAAAATAGCGGCAGCAAGTAAAAATCCGTTGGTAACCCAGTTTAGAAGTACAGCATCAATACCAAAGTCCCTACCTATAACTGGTAGTGCAATGTTAACGGAGGATCCCATGAAAGGGGTGAAAAAGGAAGCTATGGTGGCCACCAGAAGTACTACCATTTTAATTCTATCTTTCCCAGCTTTTTTAGCATCAATTTCTGGAGAAGAATCAACTTCTGGCATTAAGATCACCTAAAATGATTATAAGAAATATTATAAAAGGAAAAAATCTAAAAAATTGTAGAGAGGGCTTTTACAGCCCTATACGACGTCGTGTTTTTGTAGGAGCATTAACTCTTCTGTGGAAAGCTTTTTACCTTCTAAGAACTTCTGGTAAATGTCCTGAGCTTTTTCTTTTTCTTCTTTGTTCTGCTTCCTTACAATTTCACTTTCCCTGTTTCGCTCTTTAGCTTTAACACGGTCAAGTCCTTTGTTGAGCCTTCTAATATCTCCAAGAGCAGATTTAACTTTTTCGTGCTCTTCGTTAGCAGTATCTCTGGTGGTGATAAATTTTTGATGAGCTTCGTCAGCTTGGGATCTTATTTCATCGATCTTTCGGAAGTACTCCAGCATCTTTTCGTGGGTTTCCTGGGCACTGTCGGACAGTTCTACCACTTTGGCATGGTAACTCTCAGATTTCTCTTTGAGTTCAATTGCTTCCTCACGAGTCTCTTCATCTTCCTGGAGGGTTTGTAATTTCTTTCGAAGGTCCGTGACCTTGTTTACCAGTTCATTTTCCTTTCTAATATCCAGTACTCGAGTTTCTATAGTTTTTTCCAGACGTTTAACTTCGTCCTGGATTTTTACTATGTCTCTCCTTCCAGAGGCCCACTCCATCTTCTTGTATTCCTGGTGAACTTCGTCCCGCAGCTTCTTATACTTCTGGACATCCTTGTTTATGGTGTCCCGTTCGTCACGATATTTAAGGGCTTTATTCAGGTTTTCTCTTATTTGGGCGTTTAATTTATCCCTTTCCTCCCGATAAACCTTGGCTTCTTCATTTAAATTGTCCCTGACCAAGGTTATTTCCCTTAATTTCTTTTCGAAATCTCTTTTTTCATCCAGAAGCTCATTGAAACTCTTTTTGGAGTCTAAATTTATTTCTTCTAAATTTTCTTCTAAATTTTCTTCCATGGATTTTTCCACAGGTTTTTCATCAAGTACGTTCAACAATTCTCTCAAATCCTTTTTTTCTACTATAATATCGGCATTCTGCTTTAGAACAGGTTTAGCATTAAAAGCTACCCCTAAACTTGCTTTTTTAAGCATTGAAATGTCATTGGCACCGTCGCCGACTGCAACGCATTCTTCGGGAGATATTTTTTCCATATCAATTATTTGGGCAAGTATTTCCGCTTTTGAACCTTTAACCAGAGGGCCACTAACTTCTCCGGTTAATAAACCTTCTTCTTCCTCTAAACAGTTGGAGAAGGCGTAATCTAAGTCAAGGGTGTCTTTTATCCACTGGGCGATGATCTCAAAACTGCCGCTTATGGTGGCAATTTTATAACCGCGATTTTTAAGCTCAGCAATGGTTTCTTCAGCCCCTTCCATTAGGGGTATTTCCTGCACTACCTTGTTAATATCTTCCACTGAAGTTCCCTTCAATAGGGCCACCCTTTTCTTTAGGGCGGTTTCAAAATCTAATTCGCCTTCCATGGCCTTACGAGTTATTTCTGAAATTTCAGTTTCAACTCCAGCCAACTTGGCTATCTCATCTATGGCCTCGCCATCTATAAGCACGTTATCGAGATCGAATGCTATGAGCTTAATCAAAAGATCACCAATAATTAAACTAAAAAATGTATCAAAGTAAACTTAGCTCGGTTAATCGTTCTTTAGTTTTTTCAACACCTAACTGGGCATCTTCAAAGCTTTTAGCGCCAGTACAAACCACTTTGCCCGATCCAAATAATAGAAGAACAACTTTAGGTTCACCAAGTCGGTAAACAAGGCCTGGGAATTGTTCTGGTTCGTATTCAGTGTTTTCCAGGTCCAGGGCTACTGCCTCTAGATTGAGGGTCTTCATCAGATTGGCTGATGCCACGATGTTCTGGATTTTTATTTCAAATTCAGTAGGAATATCGGGGTCCAAAGTCCGCATTTTATCAACGGCTATGTGTATTGCCCTTTTGGAGTCTTCTATGGATTTAGCACCGGTACAAACCAGTTTACCTGATCCGAAAATAAGTGCAGCTGTTTTGGGTTCTTTTAATTTATAAACAAGGCCGGGGAATTGTTCTAAATTATATTCCACACCTTCTAAAGCCGGCGCTACTTGGGGAAGGTCTATGGATTTTCCTAAAGTGGCCGAAGCCACAATATTTTCCACTTTGATCTCAACATCTGACATCTAATTAATCCTCCAGTGGTTAAACATTTACACTGTTATACTTTATAATGGTTTTTTATATATATTTAAAAGAGCAATTTTGCTATAAAAATAGTGAGGTAAAAATCACAAACCAATCTCTATAAAAAGCTCATTATCTAGTAGTTAGCAGTCTACTACATATAAAAATTGTCATTGATACAATTATTTTATGCAGTGGCAACTGTAAAAAACTTTGATGATTTTTTTAATGTAATATTAAAAATTAATCAAATATCATGTTATATGGAGATTTTTAAATGATTTATTAGCCAAAAAGGGGCCCCCTATAATATAAATAATATTTTAACCACAACTTAGTATCAAGGATTAATAATTAGTTTAGGAATGTATTTTCATGTTTAGTTCCAAAAAATACCGGCAGCAAATAGACAATTTAGGTTTAGATGGTATGGAGATAGAGGTAACGTCTATTAAAAGGGCTATGGCCATCCTAGATGATCTGGATGATTATGAAAAAGTGCTCATAAAAATCAGGTACAACATTCGCAGTGATGTGAGAAGCATAAGATTAGAATACATGGAAAAACTGCAGGAAATGGAAGAATCACATCAAGGACTTTTTGGCCGCAAAAAATCTACAGACCAAATCATAAAAGAAAAAAAAGCCATTATAAAAGATAGAAACATAAAAATCGCCGCCTATGATATAGTTGAAAACATGGTGGATGACTATTTATCCCAAATTGCGGATGCCCGAAGATATATCAGGGGTTCAATCAAAAAAAGAGTGGGATAGTCGTACTGGAATTATTTTATACCCTATTAATTCTTGAGAGTTCATATTACTAAAAAAACAGGGGTAATTATAATGATAGAAGTAGAGGTTAAAGCCCATGCTGAGGATTTAAATGAGGTGGCTCAACATTTAAAAGTCATAGGGGCAGAATTTATTAAAAAAGAACATCAGGAGGATCTTTATTTTAATGCACCTCACCGAGATTTTGCCCAGACCGATGAAGCCTTACGAGTTAGGAATGTTACCGATGAAAATAATAAAACAACATTCATAACTTATAAAGGGGCTAAAATGGACCAACTCAGTAAAACCCGGGTTGAAATTGAGGTCGGTGTGGAAGATCCCCTTAAATCTGGGGCTATATTAGAAAACTTGGGATTCAGACCGGTTGCTAAAGTTAAAAAAAAGAGGACCATCTACTCCTTCCAAGATCTTTTTATTACATTGGACCGGGTGGAGGGGGCAGGAGATTTTGTTGAAATAGAAAAGGATATGCAAGAAGGACAGGACTACCAGGAAGCCCTAAATCAAATTTTTGCAGTATATGCCAAGTTAGGGATTGAAGATGGTTTTGAGAGGAGGTCCTACTTGGAAATTTTAGGGGTACATTAGCTGGTCAATACTTCCCGAACGGGTGGACGGAAAGAATTTGCCGGCCAGGAACGTAGGTGGTCCATTTTATAAGATAACTATGCAATAAGTACATTTATATCAAAATGATCATCATAGGTATACGGATTTCTACCTACTATATTAGCACATATACGGTTTGAAATCCTATTTTGAGTTTGTATGATTAAATCATATCATTTTAAATTTAAAAATTTTTTTAAAACCTTTAAAATGATAACTCTAAAAAATTGATATGGTGGGAAGATTTTTGCAATACATGGTAAGCCCCTTTAACCAGCAGGTAGATTTGAAGTTTCCAGAAAAGATCACAGTTTATGATACCACTCTTAGGGATGGGGAACAAACACCCGGCGTATGTTTGAGGACTCCTGAAAAACTGAAAATTGCCAAAAAACTGGACGAACTAGGAGTCCATCAAATAGAAGCCGGGTTTCCTATTGTATCTCACGAAGAAAAACGTTCTGTCCGTGCCATAGTGGATGAGAATTTAGATGCCGACATACTGGTACTATCCAGAACCAAGAAGGAAGATATTGACATTGCCTTAGATTGTGATGTCGATGGAATCATCACTTTCATGGGCACCTCCGACATCCATCTTAAACACAAGCTCAAGCTCAGCAGGGAAGAAATACTAAACATCTGTATGACCTCCATTGAACACGCCAAAGATCATGGTCTGTTCGTTGCTTTTTCTGCTGAAGATGCTACCCGTACCGATATAAATTTTCTAAAGGAGATCTACCTAAAAGCAGAAAGTTACGGAGTGGACCGGGTACACATTGCCGATACAGTAGGGGCCATAAGTCCTCAGGCCATGTCTTACTTAGTGAAGGAACTTAAAAAGGATATTAAGACGGAAATATCACTCCACTGTCACAACGATTTTGGTATGGCTATTTCAAACTCAATATCAGGCCTTTTAGCTGGTGCCAGTGCTGTTTCCACCACTGTAAACGGTATAGGTGAACGTGCTGGTAATACTTCCCTGGAAGAACTGATAATGACTTTATTAATTATTTACGGCGTTGATCTGAACTTTAATATCGGCATTATATACGAACTCTCCCAACTGGTGGAGGAACTCACCAACATGCGGGTGCCTGACAACAAGCCTATTGTGGGTAAAAATGTCTTCCGCCATGAATCGGGAATACACGTAGATGCGGTTATTGAGGAACCTCTAACCTACGAGCCTTTCCTACCTGAGATGATAGGCCACCAGAGACGTATTGTACTGGGAAAACATTCTGGGTGTCGGGCGGTGAAGGCTAAACTTGATGAGTGCCATATTGAGGTAACCCGAGACGAACTGTGCAAAATTGTGGAAAAGGTCAAAGAAAAAAGAGAAGAGGGCAAATATATTAACGATGCCCTGTTTAACAAAATTGTTCGCTCGGTTAGGGGTCCTTTTGACTTTTAAATCATAAGAGTTTTTTTTATGAACATAACTGAGAAGATTCTGGCCCGGGCGGCGGGTTTAAAAGAAGTTCAGCCCGGAGAAATCATAGAAGCCCAAGTGGATCTAGCCATGACCCACGATGGAACTTCTCCTCCCACCATCAAAACCTTCCGGCAAATGGCGAAAAGAGTGTGGGATCCTGAAAGGATAGTAATAGTATACGATCACAATGTACCGGCCAACAATCAGGGTTCAGCTGAATTCCAGAGGATAACTCGAGAATTCGCCCGGGAACAAGGTATAAAAAATATTTACACCCATGGGGAAGGTATATGTCATCAGGTCCTTCCGGAGAAGGGCTACATCAAACCCGGAATGGTGGTAGTTGGTGCCGATTCTCACACCTGTACTTACGGGGCTTTTGGTGCATTTGCAACTGGAATGGGAGCTACCGACATGGCAGCAATCTTTGCCAGCGGGCAAACATGGTTTATGGTGCCTTTTGCCTATAAAATCAGGGTGCAGGGGACCCTGGGGAAATTTGTTACAGCTAAAGACGTTATTTTGAATATTATCGGCAAAATTGGATCGGACGGCGCTACCTACAAATCACTGGAATTCTGCGGTGATACCATAGATTCCATGGACGTGTCCGGGAGGATGACCATGAACAACATGGCCATTGAATCCGGGGCAAAAAACGGGATTATGGAGCCTAACTTGAACACCTTAAGTTACCTGGAGGAAAGGAAAGTTTCTGGTTTTGATATAATCCACTCCGATATAGATTCCACTTACGAAAGGGAGTACGAATTTCAGGTGGATGATCTAGAACCCCAACTAGCCTGCCCCCATAATGTGGACAACGTAAAACCAGTTTCAAAGACTTTGGGGACTCACATCGACCAGGCAGTTATAGGATCATGTACCAATGGTCGTTTAGAAGATTTGCGTATTGCTGCCGAAGTTCTGGGAGATAAACATGTTCATGATGATGTTAGACTCATAATAGTTCCGGCTTCTCGTCAGATATATCTGGATGCCATGGAGGAGGGGATGATAGAAACATTTCTCCAGGCCGGAGCTTTGATCTGCAATCCTGGCTGTGGTCCCTGTCTAGGTGCCCATATGGGGGTTCTCACCGAAGGTGAAGTATGTGTATCCACCACCAACCGTAATTTCGTGGGTCGAATGGGAGACCCCCATTCAGAAATTTATCTGGCAAATCCAGCGGTAGTAGCTTATTCTGCCATTTATGGTGAAATAAAAGATCCAAGGGAATAAAAAATGGACGAACTAATCTTCAATGGAATAAAAGAAATTGAAAAAAGATTAGGAGGTCTTTCCAGCGCTCAAAAGATACTTCTGGCCACGGACGGTTCAGTAACTACTATTCTGGATGTTTTAAAGGGACATGTGAAAATAAGAACCTTAGTTCAGGAGTTTCAAGACGCAGACCAAAGCATTGCTTCTTTGTTTAACATTGAAAAAGGCGATCCCGTAAACTACCGGGTGGTGGTCATTGAAAAGGACAAACCTCTCATCCACGCTATTTCGTTGATACCCGTTGAAAGGTTAAATAACGATTTCAAAGAAGATTTAATCCGAGCAGATATTCCCATTGGTCGCATACTTAAAAAACACCAGGTAGAGTCCCGTCGGGAGATAAAATCAGTTTCTGTGGAAGAACCTACTCCTGAAATGGTGGAAATATTTGATGATGAATCCCCGGTTCTCAGCCGGACCTACAATATTATCCACCAGGACCAAGTACTGGTTTGGATAAAGGAAACCTTTCCCTACGCAATGTTCAGGGATTAAAACCTCAAAATAAATTTACTTACTTGCCATTAACAGGTGGTCTGTTGATATGGGTGTTAAGTTCAGGGACATAGTATCTACCGAACACATAAAATTTGAAGATTTGAAGGGTAAAACCGTTGCCCTGGATGCTGCCAACATTATCTACCAATTTTTATCCAGCATCCGCCAGAGAGACGGCACTCCTTTAATGGATCATAATGGGAGGGTAACATCCCACTTTAGCGGCATACTCTACCGCACCACTTCCTTGATTGATAAAGGAATAAAGCCGGTCTATATATTTGATGGACAGTCCAGCCACTTAAAAAAGGACACCCAGGCTAGAAGAAATGAGCTTAAGGTGGAATCGGAAAGACGATGGAAAGATGCCCTGAATGAAGGTCGGATAGAAGAAGCCCGTAAGTTTGCAGTCAGATCATCTCGAATGTCGCGCGACGTGGTGGAAGGATCTAAAAAGCTCTTAGAACTAATGGGAATCCCTTATATACAGGCTCCTGGCGAAGGAGAGGCCCAAGCTTCCCACATGGTCGAAAGAGGGGATGCCTGGTGTGTAGGATCCCAGGACTACGACTGTCTTCTTTTCGGTGCTCCGCGCATGGTGAAAAACCTGACCATTACGGGGGGTAAGGCTAATATAGAAATGATTCAGTTGAATAAAGTTCTAGATGAACTGGGGATCACCCGTGAACAGTTGGTAGACTTGGCTCTTCTGGTTGGAACGGATTTTAACCCTGGAATAAAAGGTATAGGTGCAAAAAAAGGATTAAAACTCATAAAAGAACATGGAAACATCTATGATGTTCTAAAAGAGAAGAATATTATTTTTGAAGTCCACCCCGAAGTCCTGCAGAACCTTTTTTTAAAACACGACGTAATAACTGATTATAAAATCCAATGGAAAAACCCCGACCAGCAGGCAATTGTGGAGTTCCTATGTGGGGTGCATGACTTTTCAGAGGACCGAGTTATTAGTGCGGTTGATAAAATCAGTAAACTGGACACCAACCAGAGCAGTCTGGAAAAGTGGTTTTAGTATTTTATTTAGAAATAAGAGTAATTTAATTGAGTTTAGTTTTATTAAAATGGTGGATAATCCCCAAAAAATTCTTTAGCATATTTTTTGGCAGTTTCTACTTGTTCTGGAT
>JAUYBK010000210.1 GCA_030693105.1 Methanobacteriaceae archaeon
TAACCCGTTCAGTTAAAGATGTTAAGATCTATGTGGATCCCCGGGAACCAGTTTTTATAATTGTGGTCCTGATGGAAAAAGCATCCGGACCAGTACTCCTGGAAGACTTCGCAGAATACAAATATGATAAAGAATCCAAAGAGGCCGTAATCCGCATCAAAGACGAAAAATACCTTCCGGTCCTGTTAAAGAAACTTTGGGAAGTCGAGGGCCGTAACCGAATACACCAGCCCAACCGTTTCGAAGTTATAGTGGACGACCCCCAAATTACTAAGGAAGAAATGGTGGTTCAAGACCCCCAGGAGGACCTTAGAAAGAAGGTTTACGATGCAGTATTCCGCATAATTCCGGAAGGGTTCCGGGTGATTGATCACTACTCTGAGGGGGATATCCTGGCTTTGACCTGTACTGACGAGATGATGCAGGACAAGTGGCTGGAAAAGACCCGGGAGATAGTGGAGCAGATTAAAAAAAAGTGAAAATTACCTCATGAAAATTATCTATACTGTTAGGGAGTGAAATAAAATGAATGAACCTGAATTTCCCAATGAATCCAAGTTTGCCCACATAACTAAAGTGCACCCCTGCTTTAACGAGAAAATGCACGATAAGGTGGGAAGGGCCCATGTACCCATCGCCCCCCGCTGCAACATCCAGTGTAACTTCTGCACCAGGGAAATAAACAAGTGCGAAAACCGTCCCGGAGTATCGGCCCGGGTCATGAACGTCCAGGACGCAGTGGACCACGTGGAAGAGATTATACAGGAGATGCCCATCAAGGTGGTGGGAGTGGCCGGACCAGGAGATGCCCTGGCCAACCCGGAGACCTTTGAATTTTTCAAGATCATCGACAAAAAGTTCCCTGACCTTATAAAATGTCTTTCAACCAATGGACTTCTCCTTCCGGATAAGATAGATGACATAATGGAGGCCAACATAAACTCCGTAACCGTCACCATCAATGCTGTCGACCCCGAAATTGGTAAGCATATATATTCTAACGTGTTCTACGATGGAAAACTATACGAAGGAGAAGAAGCTTTCAAAGTACTCTCCAAGAATCAACTGGAGGGTGTTAAGAAGCTTGCAGGCAAAGGCGTGGTAATAAAGGTTAACAGTGTCCTCATCCCTGGTTTGAACGATAAACACATCGTCGACATTGCCCGGGAAGTTAAAAAACGGGGAGCTAACTTAATGAATGTATTACCGTTAATCCCCCTTTACAAGATGAAGGATTACCCTAAACCCGGTTGCGCTGAGCTTTCTGAAGTTCGTGATGCAGTGGAAGAGATAATACCTGTATTTAGGGCCTGCACCCAGTGCCGGGCCGATGCTTATGGTATACCCGGTAAGCACGGTGAAGACAAGCACCTGGACATGACTCCAGCTAGCCACTACTAAGAGGATCAGTTTATTAGTA
This sequence comes from Methanobacteriaceae archaeon, assembly GCA_030693105.1. Taxonomy (GTDB): domain Archaea; phylum Methanobacteriota; class Methanobacteria; order Methanobacteriales; family Methanobacteriaceae; genus Methanobacterium. The sequence goes on from JAUYBK010000210.1 coordinate 1,421, forward strand.
GGGAATATCCCCAAATATGAATTAAATATCTTTTTCATTTCTTTTTAGATGGATTTGGTAGATATGAAGACTCTGTACTGGAAGGATGACCAGCTTTACCTATTAGATCAGACTCTCTTACCCTGTGAAGTGGAATATTTGGTCTGCGGAACTTACCAAGATGTTATAGTGGCTATTAAAACCATGGTGGTCCGAGGAGCCCCAGCCATAGGAGTTTCAGCTGCCTTTGCCATGGCCCTGGCGGAACTATCCGGTGAGGATCTACAAAAGGCAGCCGAGGAGATCAAAGCCGCCCGACCCACTGCCGTGAATCTCGCCTGGGCGGTGGACCGGGTACTTAAATCTGACTCTGCTGTGGACGAAGCCCTTGAAATGTACCAGGAAGACATGGACACCAACCGGGCCCTGGGAAAAAATGGGGCTTCTGTTATCAATGATGGCGACACGGTTTTAACCCACTGCAACGCGGGAGCCCTAGCCTGCGTGGATTATGGGACTGCTCTTGGCGTGATAAGGTCGGCCCATGAAGAAGGAAAGAATATTAACGTCATTTGTGACGAAACCCGTCCGGTACTACAGGGGGCACGTTTAAGCGTGTGGGAGATGCAGGAGGAAGGCATACCCGTCCAGTTAATAGTGGACGGAGCCGCGGGCCGGTTAATGCAGGAAGGAGAAGTGGACAAGGTGGTCATTGGCGCGGACCGGGTGGCCAAAGGAGGAGTGGCCAACAAGATCGGTTCATTAATGGTGGCCTTAGCTGCTAATAGATTTGGAGTGCCCTTCTATGTGGCCGCACCAAAAAGTACTTTTGACTACCAAAACTCCATTTACGAGATTGAAATAGAAGAAAGAGACCCGGAAGAGGTTTTGAGTTTTGCCGGGTGCCAGGCCGCACCCTTAGGTACTGAAGTGAGGAATCCGTCCTTCGATATTGTTCCCTCTGACTTGATTACCGGAATAATAACTGAGAAGGGGATTTTGAAGCCGTTTTAGAAAGAAAGTAGGTATTTCTCTTAAAAATCTATATCTCCGACAACTTCTGGGATAAATACACATATGGCAAGCTCACGTCTACTCCGGCCAGATTTTTAAGGGCTAAAAAGAATTCATTATGAGTCTCTGGCTCTAGGCACCAGGCCCGGGTCTGGACGTACTGGTTGCCCCTTTTTATTTTTACGTCCCACACATTTCCATCCCTGGTTACTCCGGGTTCGGGCCGGTAATCGTCCTCCCAGTCCCAGACTCCGGCCTGGTTAAGGGACTTCCAGAACAGTATCCAATCATCCCTCTCCGGGGCGGATACCATGGTTAGATATTCATTCTTCTCGGAAAGTCTTGAATGGGCTTCACTGAAAAAGAAAAGCCGACCCTCCACCAGCTTAAGGGTGTTATGGCCGCCCTGATCCTGGAATGAATACTCAATTTCCAGTACTTCCGGTATAATGCTTTCCATACTAATCTCCTCCTACAATTTCACATGGATTTAGTCATAAAGGTTTAAATAGCTTGGATTTTGTTCATTCTTTCAATATATTCTGACATCCACCGCCACGTGCCACTCCCCGGGCTTGGTGGATTTGACCTTCCTCCTATCAAGTATTTTTACTCGCCGGTTTTTTGCCGCCATTTTAATATTCTGTACTGGATCATCCAGATCCCGGCTGAACTGGTAGTAATGCACCACCCCTCCAGCCTTCAAGTGCTCCAGGGCCAGGGGTAAAAACTCCAGGGCCGAACCAGGCAGGTTCATGATTATCCGGTCAAATTTGATAGCCATACCCTCCAGAAGATCCTTAACATCACCTTCAAGGGGAACTACGCGTTCCTGTAATTTATTCAGTTCCAAGTTTCGTTTAAGATACTTAACTGCATCCGGGTTTATATCCACAGCGTAGACCTCTACCTGGTGGTGCCGGGCGATGGATAGGGCGAAGGGCCCCACCCCTGCGAACATATCCAGCACTCGTTCTCCATCCTCCACCTGGCCAGTGATGATCTTCCTTTCCGTGGCCAGACGGGGGCTGAAGTAGACCTTCTTCACATCCAGCATAATCCGGGTTCCGAACTCCTGGTGGATGGTTTCAGAGTGATCCTCCCCAGCCAGGTGTTCCAGTTCCCGGGTTCGGGTGATTCCCTTTACTTCGCTCCCTTTTCGGTAAACGGCCCGACGTTTGGTGAACTTCAAAGCGGCCTCGGCAATGGCCCTTTTCTCATCCTCCAGTTCCTCCGGTATCTCCAGGATCACCACCTCACCAATGATATCAAAGGATTTCTTGAGGGTCTCCATCTTCTCAGCGGGGATCTGGCCCTCCAAGTATTCCTCCACACTACGGGGATTTCGTTTAGCCTCCTCAAATTTGGTGTCCACTACTTGAAGGCCATCATCCTTTATTAAATCCTTTCCTGGTATCTCCAAGAGGGGTAAGTAAACGTAATTCGGGGAACGTTTAATTTTAAAGTTCAGGTTCAAAATTTTATTTTCCAAAAGAAGCAGGCGTATCTGGTTGGCCTCTTTCCGGGGGACCTTGAGTCCGATCATGGGGTTCCTCATTTTTTTCTTCTAAACTAAATTCTGGGGCAAGTTCTGCCTAACATAATTATGTTCTCACCTTAAAATAAAATTTTATAAACCCCCCAGCCCATAACTAGGACTTGAAGGTGGAATTATGCTTTACCTGGTTGGACTGGGACTTTACGATGAAAGAGACATATCCGTGAAGGGTCTGGAGGCCCTTAAAAGAGCAGATGTGGTTTACGCTGAGTTTTACACGGCCCGTCTTTTTGGCGGAGACCTGCAGTTTTTAGAAGAATTAACTGGTGCAGATATAAAGGTAATCCAAAGGGAAGAGGTGGAAGAAGAAAACCTACCCCTCCAGGATGCAAAAACCAGTAAGGTGGCCTTTTTAACGGCAGGAGATCCCCTGGTGGCCACCACCCACACTGATCTGTTAATAGAAGCCCGTAAGTTGGGGATAGATGTCCGTGTAATTCATTCCTCCTCTATAATCTCAGCTGCTCCCGGGTTAGCCGGGCTACAGGCCTACAAATTCGGCAAGGTAACCACCATCCCCCGACCCGAAGAGAATTACTTCCCCCATTCCCCCTACCACGTCATAACTAATAACCTGGAGATGAGTCTGCACACCCTGGCTCTCCTGGACATCCAGACCCACCGGGATTACTACATGACTGCCAACCAGGGACTCGAATACCTGTTGAGGGTGGCCCAGGAACGGGAAGATCAAATGTTAAGTGGGGATAGCCTGGCGGTGGTCGTGGCCCGGGCTGGTTCATCCGAGCCCCTGGTCCGTGCTGACCGGATGAAAAAATTAATTAAAGAGGACTTTGGAGGCCCCTTGCACTGTCTCATTATTCCTGGGAAACTGCACTTCCTGGAGGCCGAGGCCCTGGTGGTGCTGGCCGGGGCTCCGGAGGACATTCTCCAATAAAAAAAATGGTATAATTAATAGAATTAAATGACCCCCAAAATTAACCCCAAAGCCCGGCCCTTCCTCAAATGGGCGGGTGGAAAAACCCAACTACTCCTGGAATTGGAAAAACGCCTACCGTCCCAAATATTGGATGAAGGAGTCATTCCACGGTATGTGGAGCCTTTTCTGGGTGGTGGGGCTCTGTTTTTCTATCTGAAATCCCAGTATACCGTTGAAGAATCATTCCTCCTGGATGCTAATCCCGAGTTGATAATGGCTTATCAGGTGATCCAGGACGATCATCGTGATCTGGTGGATATTTTAAGGGAGATGGAAACTGATCATGGGGAAATGACAGAAGAAGAGCGTAAAGATAATTATTACCAGATCCGGGATAGATACAATGGACAGATGGCTGATACTGACTATCAGAACTACTCTCCAGAATGGGTTAAGCGCAGTGCTTACCTAATATTCCTCAACAAGACCGGTTACAATGGACTGTTCCGGCTGAATAAAAGTGGGCGGTACAATGTTCCCTTCGGCCGCTATCGAAATCCTACCATTTGTGATGAAGCAAACTTGCAGTTGGTCCATGAAGCCTTACAAAAAACGGAGCTTCTATGCGCAGATTTCACCCAGGCTGGTGAGTTCATACAAAAGGGGACTGTAGTATACATGGACCCTCCCTACCGGCCCTTAAATAGCACTTCTCACTTCACCGACTACTCCGCCAGTGGATTCGGTGAGGAAGATCAGAAAAGACTGGCCCGCTTCTACCAGGATATGGATCAGTGGGGATCCTACCTCCTCCTCAGCAACAGCGACCCTAAAAATGAGAATCCCGATGATGAATTCTTCGATAAGCTCTATCAGGACTATCATATTGAGAGGGTAGCTGCCAAGCGTAATATCAACTCTGATAAGTGGGGCCGGGGCATAATCAACGAATTGATAGTTAGGAACTATTTTTAACGAATTATACGGTTATGGGGATGGTTAAGCACGGTTTATGAACAGGACTAGTCATGAAACTGTAAAGTACATTAATCATGTTTCTAAAGTACATGGATAGACAGGAGAAAAGATTTTGATGAACGATTACATCATGGAGACCCGGGATTTAACTAAAGATTTCGGTGATTTTCGAGCGGTTGATAAATTAAACCTTAAAATCAAAAGAGGAGAAGTTTTTGGCTTTTTAGGCCCTAACGGAGCGGGTAAAACCACATCCATCCGTATGATGGTCGGTTTGTTACGCCCCACCAGTGGACAGGTCCTGGTAAATGGTCAGGATGTTCATGAAGTGGAGAAGGGCACCATCGGGGTCTGTCCCCAGGAAATGGTACTATGGGAACATCTAACCCCTGCTGAGAGTTTGAACCTCATGGGAAATATGTATGGAATACCCAAAAAAAACCGGCATGAGAGGGCGGAACAACTATTAGCAGATCTATTCTTAACTGATAAGGCCAAATCCCAGGTTAAGGACCTTTCCGGGGGTATGAAACGGCGGTTGAATCTGGCTTTGGCGATAGTACACCAACCCGAGATTGTGGTCCTGGATGAACCCTCCGAGGGCCTGGACCCCCAGTCCCGCCGGGTACTATGGAACTACATCCGCTCCCTACGCGATGATGAGGGTAAAACCGTCATATTAACCACCCACCTCATGGATGAAGCGGATAAACTTTCAGACCGCATCGCCATAATCGACCACAGTAAACTGCTCCGCCTGGACACTCCTGAGAACCTTAAAAAGGAGATCGGTGAGGGGGATGTGGTGGATATGAAACTATCCGACCCCCAGCAGAATGGGACGGTCCTGAAAGCCCTGGAAGGGTTGGATGAGATTGACTCCGTACTGGAAGTGGATGGAAGATTGAATGTGCACGCCCTGGATGCAGTGGGAAAGCTGCCCCAGATCATGGGTACCGTGGAATCATCAGGGGTACGTATCCTGTATCTGTCAGTACGACAAAACACCCTGGAAGACGTGTTTATTGATCTAACTGGGACCCGTTTGAGGGATTGAAAATGAAATTCACAAGTATTGCATCTAAAGCAGCCAAAGAACTCATAAGGGATCGCCGGGGCCTCATCATGATATTGATTTTCCCCATGTTCTTCATGGTGGTCTTCGGATTTGCCTTTGGAGGTATGGGAGAGGAAAATGAGCCCCACAACCTGGCCGTAATCAACAATGACCTGGGAGCTACTCTACCCCTCACCTCGGAGAAGCTCAACTTTGGAGATAACTTCACCCAAATACTCAAGGACGTTAAGTATGAAGATAGTGACGTTAAAATATTCAACATCACTGAGACCAGCCTAGAAGAAGCAGATGATCTTTTAAAAGATAGAAAAGTTGATGCTGCAATCATAATTCCAGCTAACTTCTCTGAATCTATACTGGCATCAATAAATGGTGTAAATTCTTCTAACACTATCTTGATACGTGGTGACACCGGATATGTGGAATTCGGAATCTCCCAGGGAATACTGGTGGGGATCATCGAACAATATCAGGATGATCTTTCCACGGGATTAAAGTCTCAATTAACTGGAACAAACATTCAAACGACTCCTAAACTCATTAAAAGTGATGTACAATCCCTTCCCGGCACAGAAAGCTTCACTAACTTTGATTTCCTGGCCCCGGGTATGATCGTATTTGCAATAATACTCCTCTCCACCACCGTGGCCTCCGCCCTGACCCGGGAAGTAGATCGGGGGACATTGTCTCGACTTCAAATGTCCAAGATGCGATCCTTTGATTTTTTATTCGGTAACATGCTACCCTGGTCACTGGTAGCCGCAGCCCAGGTCTTAATACTCTTAGGGATAGCCCTCCTGATGGGATTCAACTGGCAGGGTGGATTGAACTCCATCTTACTAGCACTGGTGGTGGGAGTCATTGGAGGCTTGGCCTCGGTATCCCTGGGAATGATCATCGCATCTTTTGCCAAAAATGACCAGCAGGCCACCAACCTAGCCACCATCATCACCGTACCCATGAGCTTCCTCACCGGAGCATTTTTCCAGCTACCCCAAGTTGTGATGGCTAACTTCATGGGGCAGCCCTTCCAGATCTATGAAATATTACCCTGGACCCACACCCTCACCGCCCTCCGGACCGTACTCACCTTTGGTGGGGGATGGGAGGATATAGCCTACCAGGTGGGATGGTCCCTAGTGTTAACTGCCCTAATATTTTTCCTGGGAGTTTTAATTTTCTCCCGAACCAGATTAAAACCAGAATCATAAGGAGATTAATCAATATGAGTGAAAAAAAACTGCACAAGCACGGTGGAAAGTCCAGTGAAGCGATTCTGGACGCCAAAAAAGTATTATCATCCATTAAATTAGGTGAAGGAGATGTTTTCATGGACGCTGGCTGTGGTGATGGCTTCATATCCCGTGAAGCATCTAAAATAGTGGGGGCCGATGGTAAAGTCTGGGCTGTGGATCGTTACAGCCAGTCCCTGGACATCCTACGGGAAAAAGTCCGTGAAGAGGAAATCGAGAACCTGGAAGTGTTGGAGGCCGATCTTACTCAGAAACTACCCCTGGAAGATGAAAAGGTGGATTTATGCCTTATGGCCAACGTTTTACACGGCTTCCTTTACAATGAAGAAGTGGATCAGGTCATCCCGGAGCTTTTGAGAATCTTGAAGCCGGTTGGTAGGCTGGCTATTGTGGATTTTAAGAAGATAGAGGGCACTCCTGGACCTCCTATATCGAGTCGCATCACTGCCGAGGATGTTAATTCCGCCCTGGAAAGCAGGGGCTTCCAATCTCTGGAAGAGCTGGAAGTGGGTCCCTACCATTATGCAGTGGTATTGATTAAAAAATGAGAGCGAATAAGAAATTCTTTTTTTATAAATCAATTAGTACTAGGTTTCTAGCTGAAAAATTTTTTCTTTTTCTGAATAATGCTGGTGCCTTCCCTAATTCCTACTTTAGATAACTTTTCACCACATTCTGGGCAATTCTTCCCTTTTTTCCAGATTTCATATATTTACATTTCGTATTTGTGCATAGGTATTGATCAAACATTTTTAAGGCCCTCGTTGGTTGTTTTTTTGGTTAAGTTTTTGGTGTTTTATTGAAGTTTGCGAAGTGAAATAGAATGTAATTTGAGTTTTCTTGTAGTGACACATTGCAGAACAAAATCTTTAGGAAGAGTATTTAGGTATCAAAAAATATACCCTCTACACTGGGAAAGAAGTAGATTATGATATGGGTTTTAGGAGTAGTTCAACTTCCAGATCCCTTGATTCCTATTTTATTTTCACTTTGTTTTTAATAACTCATTCACAATCTGTATTGCCCCATATTATAACCTATAAGCTGAGGAGTATCCTTACGAGTGGGGATTTTAAACCGGGACTAAGCAGGGGGTGGCCCCTGGTTTTTGGTGATTTTGAGAAGTGAAGGGACCACTCCCATGATAATTATATTAAATCAATATATTATTAAGTTTTAGGTTAATAGTATCACTAAATGAAAACAACTTACTGAAAAATTAATAGGAACAGAGGAATGGACACGAATACTACTCTCATCTTATCAGTTTTCGTCTCAGTGATCGGGATAGCTATCTATGAAGTAGTTAAGTCCTATTATGAAAGTAAACAGAAGAAATAATTATAAACTTTTTTGAAGGGATAGGTGGGGTGGCCCCTACTTTGACTATTATTGGTGACGGAAAAGAAGGGAACAATTCCCTTGATTTAGTCAATCATAGTCGTCCCAGTAAAATGCAGCTATCCTAACAAAACAAAACTACCAATGTACTAAAACCATGT
>JAUYBK010000213.1 GCA_030693105.1 Methanobacteriaceae archaeon
AGGGCCCATATTCTGCACCATTAAAGGTAAAATCACCGAATAGATCTTTGATTTTCATGGGATTAATTTGTTTTTTTAGTCGGTGCGGCAAAAGGTTAATTAAAGGGAGATATATAAAGCATGCCACCATTTCATCACTGGCACCCCGACAACAGATTATTTAAAAAGTGTCTGGAACCAGTTATAAATGACCGACATAATTTTAAGAGATTTAATATCCCTTAGAACATCTTTAAGATTGTTATATCCTGCTAAATTAAAAACCAACAAGGTTAAATCATTAATGGTTAGTTGATGAGTTAAAAAGTGTGATTTGAATGGAAATCCAAGGAAAAGTAATTTCTGGCGCCCACGAAGGCCAGTATTTCATGTCTTTAGACGTTTATCGCGGCCAATTTAGGGAAAAAATTGGATTTGAACCGTTTCCTGGCACCTTAAACTTAGAAATTAATGAAGAGGACGTAAACCAAATACAACAATTAAAAGGACAAATGAAAAGCGTAACCGGACAAGGGAAGTTTGGAGACGTTAAAGTACTTCCTGCGCTGCTCAACCGGAAAGTGGAGGGGGCACTGGTATTTCCAGAGAAAACCCACCATCGCCCAGAAATTTTAGAATTCGTGGCCTCCCAAAACCTGCGAAAATTACTCCAGCTTCAGGATGGAGACCAAACCATCCTGGAAATAAAGTAAGTAAATTAAACTAACACCAAAAAATTATTAAATCAATATTAAGAGTTGATAAGATGATAAAAGAAGCATTAAAGGCTTATAAAAAGGGAGAAATTGTTTTAATCTTCGACGACGACAACCGGGAACGAGAAACCGACATGATCGTGGCCGGAGAATTCATAACTCCACAACAAATTGCTCAGATGAGAAACTACGCCGGAGGACTTCTCTGTATCCCTATGTCTGCGGCTGTATCCGATGATCTGGGAGTTCCATTCATGACAGACATCATGGAAGCAGCCAGCAGCAAATATCCAGTGCTGAAGGAGCTATCACCTACTGACATACCTTACGACGAAAAATCCGCATTTTCTATTACGGTAAACCACCGGAAAACTTTCACCGGCATAACCGACAACGACCGGGCCCTGACTATAAACGAACTGGCTAAGCTGGCTAAAAACAGCCAAGGGAAAAATTTTGGTAAGTATTTCCGATCTCCAGGACACGTCACTCTGCTCAGAGCAGCGGAAGGATTGTTACTCAAGAGAAAAGGACACACCGAGATGAGCGTGGCGCTGGCCGAGATGTGTGATCTCACCCAAGTAGCAGTCTGTTGTGAAATGATGGACGATAAAACCGGTAACTCTTTACCCACTGACGAAGTGGAAAAATATGCACAACAAGAGGGATTGGTTTTTTTGAGTGGTGCTGAAGTTATTGAAGCCTACCAGGAATTTAAAACCCATCCCTAACTTTTTATTTTATTATTTATCAGACCAATTTTTTTGAAATTTACTTAAAATATCCGGATAGGACATGTATCCTTTAAAATCAGGAATTTCAGCCAGCTCGAGAAATTCTTCCGGGTTTAAATATTTTTCAACTGTTTCCATGGCTTTAGAGCAGAAGTCTTCCAGTTTGATCTCCACTTCCGGGGTTCCCCCGCGGAGTTCCATTATCACTTTAGGAACGGACCTTAACATATCCAATCCGATTCCATCTAAATAAATAGATGCTGCCTGGGCTATTTTCTCGTCGTAGACCTTGTTCAGGATAACTCCCCTGGTATTGATGCCCAGTTTTTGCATCATCATCACGTGAGCCGCCAGGTCCAGGGCCGCGGTTTCAATTCCTCCCTTATTACACCCTGATACTAATACCACAGGGATATCTGCTGATTTTGCTATTTCGGCGGCAGAGAAAGGAATTTTTTCGTTTAACAGTCCGGTGAAGATGCTCATAACACCTTCAATGAGGACCAGATGATAATTTTTTGTTTTAAGGTCTTCTAATATTTGGGGAAGGTCTTTCCATCCCAACCCCCCAATACGGATGGATGAAAATGGTTCCATGTTCTCTTTGTTTAAGTAAAGCGACGGCACCAGGTCCCTTACATCAGGCCCGACTTTAAGCACCGCGACCCGATAACCCCGTTTACGTAGCGCTCCCACCAAACCCGTGTTTAAAAAGGTTTTACCCGAGTCAGAACCTGTGCTGGCAATCATTAGCGCAGGAGGGATTTCTGGAGATTCGATATCAAGATAATTTGCGTTTAACCCAGTTTTTATCCCTATTTCTCCCTTAATTTTCCTTAATAATCTCTGATTGTCATTTGTAATTTGCTGGATGTCTTCTGGGGAAGCATCTAAATAGTGGAGGATGTTGCTACGGAGTGCATGATTTTCATCGAGAGCCGCGTGGACCATGGTCCCCACCACATTTCCGTCATCGTTTTTAACTCCCGAAAGCACTTTTCGGGGGTTATCTGTATAGTCTGTCCTTTTTATCCAGGAATACATTAAAGGTGGGGCTTCTCCACGGATTTCTCCATAGGTGTGACAGTGAAAGCCAGTTATGTGCTGGCCCACCAATCCACCGGTGAGAGAGGACTCATTCACAATCACTGCTTCCACCCGGTCATTACTTATCATGGGGTGGAAAGTAACGTCTAGAAGACCCAATCCCTCTTTTTCAATGGGACAGGGAGATCTTCTTCCTATGTCAGTTTTTTCTGCTAAAAGCTGGAATCCGGAACACATCCCCAGTACGAAAGAGCCTTCAAGAGCCATTTTTTTAATTTCTCGCCCCATATCCATAGTTACACTATCAGATTCTATGATACTGCCGCCGGGAATGATCAGGCCGTCTAAAACTTGGTGTGCAGGTTTACCCTGGACCATCCCGTTTTCTTTTACAAGATGGGTGGGTAATCCTCCAAAATTTTCAAACACCGGCAGTGCCCCTTTGACGTATAAAAAACCGATTTTCATATGTTTTTATCTTGGTGTGAGGTGTTTGATAAATATTTTGTTCAAAGGTCCTGGCGAAAGCAAACAGCCATTAATTAGAATTCAATAAAAAAAAATAATAATTAGAGGTTTTTTTCCACAAAAGATAATAACTGGATTATCTTCACATCTTCCTGTGGTTTGGCCTGGATTTGCATACCTACCGGCACTCCTTTAACATCCCCCGCCGGAATGCTGGCGGCAGGTATTCCAGCCAGGTTGGCAATGACCGTTAGAACGTCATAGGCATACATTTCCATAGGGTCCAGGTGAGTACCAACTTGGTGAGGTAGTTTTGGAACTGTAGGTCCTATTAACACGTCCACGTCTTTTAATAAACTTTTTATTTCTTTTCGAATGAGAGAACGGGCCTGTAATGCTTTTTTATAGTATTTTCCACTGTACTCCTTCTGACTGATGTAGGAGCCCATATGGATCCTTCGGAGTACTTCCTCTCCACACACTTCTTCTATGCGGTGGCCATATTTTCGGCCGTCATATTTTCGGGTGGCCGAGAAAAACTCCACGTAGTTTATCAAGTAGTAAGTAGGTAGGCATAAATCCAAATACTCAAAGCTTAATTCAACTAGTTGTGCCCCTGACTCCTCTAATTGAAGAAGGCGATCTTCAATAATTTTAACTATAGGTCCATCGGACACGTCAAAAAACTCCTTCACTACCCCCACCTTCATACCTTTAAGTCGTTCTTTCTGATCTTGCACTTCTCGGGTGAAGTTCGGGACCTGCCAATCCAGAGTGGTGCATTCGGTAGGGTCCAGTCCCACTATAACATCCAGCATTAGTCCCATCCCCCCCGCATCAGAGGCAAATGGCCCAATCTGGTCAAAGCTCATGGCCAAATCCAGAAGTCCCTGGCGGGAAACAGCCCCATATGTGGGTTTGAATCCCATAACTCCACAGTGAGACGCGGGGTTTCTTATGGATCCCCCGGTATCAGACCCTAAGGCCAAATCACACATCCCGGCTGCCACGGCTGCTGCACTCCCCCCACTGGATCCGCCCGGTATTAAACCAGGAGCAGCCGGGTTATGGGTGGGGCCAAAACAAGAAGTTTCGGTGGAACTACCTGCCGCGAATTCATCCATGTTGGTGACGCCTAAAATAATACCATCTTCTTCTTTAATTTTCTTTACCACCGTGGCGTCGTAACTGCCCAGATAGTTTTTCAGAGTAGGAGATGCTGCCGTGATATGGAAATCTTCCACGTTTATGTTGCTTTTTATTCCCACCACCAGACCCGCCAGTCTACCAACTTTTTTTCCATTTTTTATTTTAAAGTCAATTTCTCGGGCTTTTTGGTGGGCCTGTTCTTGGTTAGTTTCTAAAAAAGCGTTTATATCCAGGTTATTCCTAGTTATGACGTTACAAAATTCTGCCAGGTTATCGGCTGCCTTTATTTCTTGATTTTTGATGAGTTGGGATTTTTCCAGAAGTTTCATAATGCCACCTGAATTATCTCATAATAATAGAAAAATGTTAACTTGAAAATCTTGCTTTATTGTTTCACCTAAATAGGATATAACAGTATGCTCAGGCCCGCCTCAGTCGTGATTAACTAATACAATTATAGTTTAAATTGCTAATTTGGGCCTATTAGCAAAATAAACGACTTAAATCAACTACTCCCGCCAAGTACAGGGCCATTATAAGGATCGGTTGGTGTATCAGGTAAATGAAAAGTGAATGACGACCCAGAAAAGATGATAGTTTTATTATTTTATGGCTAGAAAGTTCGGGCCACCGGAACTGCCTTTCGTAATTGGCATAAAGGGTGTTTCCTAAAAAAAGCCCAATTGAAACAACCCCCAACCAGGGGAGCAGCGGAAAGTAATCTACCGTAGTAAATCCCGAAGGTTTCAAACCAATCCATAGAAACCAGGGCTCCGAAAAGTAAAATTGAGTTGTAAAAATTCCCAAACCAAGTAATACCCCACCTAAGCTTAAGTTCAAATATTTTTTATCTAAAAATGGATATTCCAGGATTATAGCCAGCCCTATGAAGTGCAGTACCCCAAAAACTATGAAGTCTGCCGGTATGAAAACCCAGGTAACCAGGGTGATGAGTAGCCCCAGTGCAAATAGTTTAGAACCCCTCTTAAGGTATTTTTTAAACATAGATGTATTACTAAATCCTTTATTTCTGATTTTGGTTCGACTGTGGCTCAAACTAAGAGAAATCCCCACCACCAAGATAAATATGAAAGCCGTGCTCCGGGCAAAAATCCAGATTAAAGGAGAGTTCAAGTTGACCGGAAAAATTCCAAAGTAGTGCAGATCAAAAAAGAAGTGGTAAGCCACCATTAAAATTATGGCCACTCCGCGCAGGGTGTCTATCTCCCAGAATCGCTGGTCTAAGTTCATGAGAAAATGTCTTTAGAATTTTTTTCTTATGATGAATTAGATCTAATCTGGTAAATTATCTTATTTCTCAAAATTTTCTCAAAATGTGTTTTAACATACACCAGTAGTAAAAATTAAGTAGAGTTTAACTTTAATTAAAGTCAGAATTATACTTTAAGACCCACCATGCCCGCAACTATTCTCCTTAAACAAAGCGAAATAAAAGGCCTAACCAACATGAAAGAAGTTTTAGAAGCAGTTGAAACTGCATTTGTCGCCTATGCCAAGCGAGAAGTGCAAATGCCTGCCAAGAAGTATCTTTTCTTTTCTGAGGGCGATCTGAGGATCATGCCCTGTTACGTGCGTGGGCGAGAGGAAGCAGCCGTGAAATGTGTAAACGTTCACCCCCAAAACCCCCTGAAACATGATTTACCCACAGTAATGGCCATTATTGAGCTCATAGACCCTAAAACTGGTTTTCCCCTGGCAGTGATGGATGGTACTTGGATAACAGATATGCGCACTGGTGCCTCAGCAGGAGTAGCAACTAAATATTTGGCTCATCCCAAATCAGAGACCCTGGGCATCATTGGAGCAGGGCGTCAGGCCTGCACTCAGCTAATGGCCATGAACGAGGTAATGGATATCCAGAAGGCTAAAGTTTTCTGCCGGACGTGCAGCACCCGCAGCAACTTTGCAAAAAACGCCAGCGAAACCTATGGTTTTGACGTTGAAGCAGTTGATTCGCCTCAAATGGCCGTTAAAGACGTGGATGTGGTAGTGACCACTACTCCTTCCCGAAAACCATTGATTAAAGAAGATTGGATTAGTCCCGGTACGCACATTAACGCCATGGGGGCCGATGCACCTAGTAAACAGGAACTGGAAACCAGTTTAATTGAAAAATCAAGAGTAGTTGTCGATTCGTGGGAGCAGGCCAAACACAGCGGTGAGATCAACGTCCCTGTTTCTCAGGGAATCCTTAAGCGCAAAGACATCCACGCTAAGCTGGGAGATGTAATAATCGGCAAAAAATCCGGTAGAGAAAAAGATGAAATTACCATTTTCGACTCCACTGGCCTGGCAGTCCAAGACGCAGTTACTGCCTGGCAAATATACCAGAAGGCAATTAAACAAGGATTGGGAATTGAATTTAATTTTCAAGGATAAACAAGACATCTCGAGAAATATAATGGGAAATTAATTGAAGATTTCCCATTTAATTAGTTAAATTTATAGGCAGGGAAAGTCTAATTAATACTGGTGATTAAATGTACCATAAAGTCAGCCCAAACCAAGTTTTAAATAAAATAGGTCATTTGTTTGAGCTTTTTAAATTTTTATCTCGAAATCAACCTCTTAACGATGAAGTTGGCCCGTAATGATTACCATCTATCTGGAATCATTGCAGTGTTCAACGAGTGTTGATAATAAAACTTTATTTTAATCTTAATTGTGATTAAATTGTTGGTTGAAGTAATTTTATTTGCATTAGGTTCATTCCTGGTTGCTTTATCAGGAGCCCTGGTCCCCGGACCCATGTTGACAGTTACTATATCCAATTCACTGGAAAAAGGTACCATTGCTGGGCCCCTGGTAGTGGTGGGTCATGTAATGACCGAAATCGGCCTTTTATTGCTGTTAATATTGGGACTAGGGTGGGTACTAGAATCTAATACTGCTACCATATTGATTGGAACCATCGGAGGCGTGGTACTGATTTATATGGGATACCAAATATCCCAATCATCCCCTCCCCACCTCCAGGAAAATAAAGAGGCCCCACATAAGTACGGTTCTGTCTTCAGTGGGATTCTTAGCAGTGTTTCCAACCCTTACTTTTTCATCTGGTGGGCTACCATTGGCTGGGCATTTTTGTTGAAGGGTATGGCACTGGCCGGAGTAGCAGGGATCATAGGATTCCTGGTCGGTCATTGGGCTGCTGATCTGGGCATTTACAGTGCTGTATCAGTTTTTACCAGCAAAGGATCAGAATTGATAACTGAAAAGCATTACAAAATACTCATGTATAGCTGCGGGGCGTTCATGATCATTCTGGGTATTTATTTCATATATAACAGCCAAATTGGTTTTTTAATAGGATAACCCGACGGAAAGTTATGGTATCAACTTTCATAAAACTATAAATGATAAGGTTATACAACTCCAACTTGTTGGAATAATATGAAAGTAGTTGTTTTTGACAACTCGGGAACCCTAATTGAGCGGTACCGAGCCATAAAGAATCTAAAAACAGGAGTTATATGCGACGATATAAACTCCATTGATCTGGTGGACGGGGGACGCCATCGCGCCCTGGTGGTTTTACAGACGGACCCGGTAAAATGTTTGGCTAACGCCATCGGCGAGCAGACCATCCATCACTTCCTCCAAAAAAATAAGGTGAAGTTCGATGTTAGCTATTCTACTAGGGACGTTACCAAAGAGGAAGTTTCAAAGGCCATCAAAAATGACCACTCTGCATTTATTAGCGACGTTCAGGACACTATCGCTGCCGTAGTGGAAAAAAAGTACAATGTGCAAATATGTAGCGGGTCCGGGTTCATAATTAACATCGATACTCAAAAAATAGAGTTTACAATCACTGCGGGGGGTAAAATATTTCCAGAAGTTCCAGAAGTTATTGAAAAACTTAAAATGGACGGAGTAGGAATATTTGTTGCTTCTGGAGACAGAAAAACTTCCCTGGAACAGCTGGCCCAGTTCATTAACATCCCGAACCAGAATACTTTCGGGACCGTTGATGCCAAGCGTAAAAAAGAGATCATCAGAAACCTCAAAAAAGAAGGCCGGGTAATGATGGTTGGAAACAGTGCCAATGATATCCTTGCCCTTAAAGAAGCAGATATTGGCGTGTTAACTTTGCAACAATGCGAAAAGGTTCCTTCTAAAGTTTACGATGCGGCAGACGTGGTGGTGCACAACATCCGGGAGATTCTGGACATCGAGTTTTAGTCTCAAAAATCCTTGATTTTTTCTACTGTATAACAAATTTGAATATAATTCTATAGATGCACCC
>JAUYBK010000217.1 GCA_030693105.1 Methanobacteriaceae archaeon
TTCCACCAATCCAGAGATCAGAAGAAAATGGATGAACGACTCAACTCCTTCTGAATCCATCAAAGGTCTAAAAATGTTCTGCGAAAATATTGAACTTTATGCATCATCAGTCATAATTCCCGGTGTAAATGATGGAGAACATTTATATGAAACCTGTGCAAATTTAGAAGATTGGGGTGCAAAATCTCTCATATTAAGAAGATTTGCTAATTTTAAACGTCAGGGATTAATATATAATAAAAAACCTTTAATCAAAGGGATTGAACCCATTTCATATGAAGAATTTCAGTTACTAATTCAGGAAATAGCAAAAGAATTTTCTTTTACTGTAACTGGTTATCCCTTTTACGACCCCCAAAATGAAAGTCCGTTTACCATCTCCAAAAAAGAAAATAGAGATTTTTTAGCAAATCTAAATAATATTGAAGCAGAAGCCACCATAATAACCAGTAAATTAGCTGTTCCTTTCTTAAAAAAAATATTCAAAAAAGTTGATGCATCTAACCAGATCAATATAGTCAATGTAGATAAAGAAATCGCAGATCTAATAGTAGATGAAGATTTAGAAACCATTGATCTCCGTGAAGTTAAAGGAAACGTTATTATTCCCAGCGGTGCACTGGTTCATGATAAGCAGGCCGCCAGGATATTAAGCAAAGATGGTAAGTCTCGAAAAATAGTTCGGGGCCCATATATTTTAACATATCCCTCTCGAGAGGAATCACATGTTACTACCAAAGAAGAGTTAATTAAATTTGAATTAAATGCATTTAATGAATTAATCGGCACTATAAATTCTTTTAAAAATATTTAAACCGTGATCTTTAAGAAAAAAAGAAAAAAAAGAAGGTTTTTACATCATGGGGGGCATTCCACCCATACCGCCCATACCCGGTGGCATACCTTCCATTCCACCCATTTCTGGTTCTTTAACCCCGGCAGAGGCTATCATGTCGTCGATACGCAGGATCATCTCGGCGGCTTCGGCAGCAGACTGGATGGCTTGTTTTTTAACCCGGTGGGGTTCTATGACGTTGGCGTTCTTCATGTTGGTGACTTCACCCTGGAACACGTCCAGTCCCATGTGGTGGTTCTTCTCGTGGGCAGCCCGCAGTTCAACCATGGAGTCGATTTGGTCCAGTCCGGCATTTTCAGCCAGGGTCTTTGGAACAACTTCCAATGCTTCGGCAAAGGCAGAAATGGCCAGTTGTTCCCGTCCGCTGATGGTGTCCGCGTATTCACGCAGTGCCTTGGCAATGGCGATTTCAGGAGCTCCTCCACCAGCGACGACTTTACCGTCTTCTACGGTGGCAGCCACTACACCTAAGGCATCGTCTACTGCTCTTTCAACTTCTGCGGCCACGTGTTTGGTACTTCCCCGGAGAATGACGGAAACTGCTTTGGGATCGGGGCACTCTTCTATGAAAGTCAGTACTTCGTCGAAGATCTTCTTCTCGTAGACTTTACCAGCTTCTCCCAGGTCATCGGAGGTTAAATCCTCGATGTTGGTGATGGTTTTAGCTCCGGTAGCTTTTTCCAGTCGTAACATGTCAGACTTTCTAACCCTTTTCAGGGCCACGATTCCTTCCCGGGCCAGGTAGTGCTGGGCCAGGTCGTCAATTCCCTTCTGACAGAAGACCACATTGGCACCGCTGTCTAAGATTTTGTCCACCATGTCCCGGATCATCTGTTCTTCCTGGTCAATAAAGGCCTGCATCTGGGCCGGGTCGGTGAGTTTGATTTTGGCGTCGGTTTCCAGGTCTTTAACTTCCAATGGGTATTTTAAAAGGGCAATACGTGCATTTTTTACTTTTTTAGGCATGGATTGTTCGGCTCGTCCTTTGTCCAGCACTACACCACTAACGATTTCAGATTCATTGACGGTAGCTCCCTGGATTCTCTGGATGTTTATGTTATCCTTGTCCACTTCACCGTCTTCTTCCACTTGCTGCACCGCGGTAACTATGAGATCTGCTAATGGTTCACGGGCAGTTTCTGTTCCCTTACCAGTCATGGCCGTCATGGCCACTTTCAGGAGGGTGCCCCGGTCGGATGCATTCATTGATAGGGAGTCTAATACCTCAAGGGCCTTAGCAGCAGCTCTTCGGTAACCCATAACAATAGTAGTGGGGTGTATTTCCTCTTCCAGGAGGTCTTCAGCTTTTTTTAAGAGTTCGCCGGCTATGATGACGGCGGTGGTGGTTCCATCTCCTACTTCGTCTTCCTGAGTCTTGGCTACTTCCACCAGCATCTTGGCAGCCGGGTGATCGATGTCCATTTCCCGGAGGATGGTTACACCGTCGTTGGTAACTACAATGTCACCCATACCATCAACCAGCATCTTGTCCATTCCCTTGGGCCCCAGAGTAGTTCTTACGATTCCTGCCAGAGCTTTTCCTGCCGATATATTCATTCTTTGAGCGTCTCGACCTAAAAGTCGTGATGTACCTTCTGGTAATATTATAATTTGTTGGCCTTGTCCGCCTAATTGTGCCACAATATCATCTCCTTTTTCTTACAGTAATTTATCGGTGGGTTAGAGGTTATATAAATAGTTTACCTTTTATTAGTTTTTGGTGATTTTACTTTATAAATCACTAAAAAATCAATCCCGATGGAACCGGGAAGGTAATAAAAACACTTCAATTGCTCCTATCCACCCGGTACTCAAACTCCCATAGATACTTCCCCAAAGTTTCACACCCTTCCAGGTGTTCTATCTCGTGGGAAATACCATATGCTGCGGATCCTTCAAATTTTAAAGGACCTCTAGTCCTTTTTAAGGTTATCTGCATGGACCCGGGGTTTAAATTTACAACAACAATATCTTCCGCATCCAGTTCCACCCGAAATGGTCGTTCCACCAGCTCCCTTTCTTTTTTAGTCCCGCACTTCTCCAGCCGGAGCACACGACCCTCGGTACCTTTCAACTCCGGATTAACAAAGAGAGTAACTCTCTCCACGGTGTAGCCTTCACTTAATTCTTCGTTAAAGCGAGTTATTTTTTCTTTGACAGCTAGAGCTTCCAGTTGGCTGGTTTTAAAACTCCAGTCACCACCGAACTTCAGGGAGAACAAAACCGGGAGAAAGGCGTCGGGTTGTATGTTCAACTCTTTAATGGCCTTCTCCTCAGCCAAGTTAAAGGTGAGTTGTTTTTTTAGTTTAAGGTACTCAGAATAATCCAAAATTATCACCAAACTAGGGTCAGATTAATAAAAGAGAAATTTAGGGCTTTAAAAAAGCCGTTGGAAGAATTATTTACCCTGGAACGATTCAATAGCCCCGTCCACTACTTTAAGTAGAGCCCCGTCCAGGTCGTCGTCGCGGATGGTTAGGGGAATGTTATCGCAGTAGATCACTTCCAATCCGGCCTGGAGTGCGTCTTTAGTGGCTACGTCCACTGCGGCGGCTTTAAGTTCGGTGAGCATCACATCGGCCTGGTCAATGTATTTTTCAATGTCCTTCTGGAGCAAGGGACGGTTAGACAGGTAGGGTGTGGTTCCCACTACTTGACAGCCGTATTCTTCCTCTAAGTATTTTATGAGGACATGTTTTATTGAATCAGGGGCGGTGGTAGCAAAGAGAACTTTCTTACCTTCCACCGGTTCTAATGGTTTAGGGCGAAATACCGTTGGAATTACTTTTGCATCCGGATTAGTGGCCTTAATGAACTTTTCAATGGTTTCCACTTTCTTAGTACTGGCCATTGGTTCTTCGCACATGGTGATGACCACCATGTCAGCTAAGTTTATCCGGAAGGGTCCGAAGAAGCGTTCAATGTTAATCAAAGGTTGGTTAGCGCCGACCAAGACGATATGTTTGTCGGTTTTAATGGGCGGGATGGCTGCTCCACTTCCCTCCATGATTACAAAGTCTGATTCAACTTCGTTGGCCATCTGGGCACCTCTTTTCATGTTAGTGATAAAGACTTGGCCCACCATACCTCCACCGCAACGGCGACAGCCTATGGTAAGTATCCTGCTCATTAAAGCGTCTTCCCAGTGGTCAGAGGCAGCGTGGATCCCCTTGTCCGACTGTTCCATCAAAAATTGAGGGGTAATTTCCATCTGGTCCCCGCGAACTATTTCCGGCTCTTCCGGACCTCCTCGGCCCATAGCCACCACACAGGGGTTATAATCATGCTTATGAATTAATCGGGCAGCATAGGCAGAAACTGCAGTTTTACCTATGCGTTTACCAGTACCCAGTATTTTAAGGGATGGTTTTTCCAGGACATCGTAAATATCTAAGGGTTGGAACTGGAAATCCGGTCCTTCGTAGGGTATTCCCATCTCCAGGACCAGTGAAGCTATTTTAAACCGTTTAGAATAGTCAACTACTGGTTCGTCGCTAAGGTCCATAACCACGTGGGGTTGGTGGTCAATTAAGCTTTGAGAAATAAGATTGTAAGGAATTCGGTGGTGATCATCACCAAAATAAACAGGCACTCCTAAATTTTCTTCAATTGATTGCGGAGTGGCATCGCGCAGTTTTTCCGTACCTCCAATAAAAACAGCAGCCACCACTTCGTTGTGTTCGATACTGTCCAGGGTTTCCAGAGCAGATCGAGTAACCGGCAAATAATGTTCACCATCAATTAAGCATATCATCTTCCTTAATCCGTCCATGATCCCACATCCCGGTTAGAGGTTTTTTTTCTACATCGTTACTTTCTGGTATTTATTCTCATATTTTAATGAGCCCTCATTCTGGTAGCGGATCAGTTCTTTTCGGGATCGCTTTACCAGTTCCGACAGACCGTTGGAGATGTTTGATGAAGTTCCACCATTGTTAGTAGCCACCACTTCGGAAATGGAAGTGGACAGGACAAAAATAGCATGTTTATGTTCGGCCTTAGTGCGATGTATGTGATGGGGACTTATATTCAAGGATAGATATTCCCTGCATTCATCATTAACCTCATATTCGTTCTCAAGATGCTTTAAAACGTATACCAGAAATTGATGTAGTTGTATGAGCTCGTCTTTGTACATATCTACCAGACACCTACTTTTTAAGTGTTTTAAAATTATTTAGGCATGTATATATAACTTTTTACTACCCATTATTTTATAAAAAAAGTCACGCGGGGTATTGTTTTTATTAAACTAGATACTAATGACAATTCTCTCGCCACTTAATACATTAAGTATCATTGCAAATAAATGTTTGGAACTATCCCATAAACCTATTGATCCAAAAGTGATCATAATATCACCAAATTAGAATAATATTAAAAATTCATACATATTTCTTAAAAGGGTGAAAAAATGAATATAATACAATTAAAAGACCAGGAAGAAATTGAAATTCTTAAAAGGTCCGAAATTGATGCGGGTACCGTGCTAGAACCTGTTAGGGAAATAATTGATGCCGTTAAAAAGGACCGGGACCGAGCACTCCAGTATTATACCCATAAATTCGACGGCCCCTATCTGGACGAATTCCTGGTTGATGCGAAAGAAAGGGAAGGAGGTCTGAAGCGGGTAAACCCCGAGGTTATAACGGCCCTGGAAAATGCGGCCCACAATATTCAAAAGTTTCACGAAGCCCAGCTTCCCACCGAATGGTCCATTACCGTGGATGAAGGTATAACCGCCGGACAAATCATCCGCCCCCTGGAAAAGGTGGGCTGCTACATCCCGGGTGGCAGGGCAGTATATCCATCCACCATCCTCATGACCGTCATCCCCGCCAGGGTGGCCGGAGTCCAGGATATTATCTGCTGCACCCCGCCCGATAAGGAAGGTCTAGTACCGGACGTGGTACTGGCTGCCGCCAACATTGCTGGAGCAGATAAAATATACAAAGTGGGGGGAGCCCAGGCCATTGCGGCATTAGCCTACGGAACCGAAACTATACCTAAGGTGGATAAAATTGTGGGTCCCGGAAATATATATGTAACCGCCACCAAAAAACAGGTCTACGGAGAGGTAGACATTGACTTCCCCGCCGGACCCTCCGAAGTTCTCATTTTAGCAGACGAGTCCGGCAACCCGGAGTACATTGCCCTGGACATGTTAGCCCAGGCTGAACACGACCCAGAAGCGGCCTCCGTACTGGTAACCACCTCTCCCCAACTGGCAGAAGAGGTGAAAGATAACATAATAAATGAATTGCCCCATATGGAGAGAAAAGAGATTATTGCAGAGTCTCTGAAAAAATATGGCCACATAATAGTGACCGATTCCATGACCGAGGCCGTGAATTTCACCAACAAGTACGCTCCGGAGCACCTCATCATCATGACCGAATATCCAGAAAAGGATCTGGAGGACATAGTGAATGCCGGTTCCATCTTCCTGGGAGAATTAACCCCAGTGGCAGCAGGAGATTACGGGTCCGGGACCAACCACGTGCTTCCCACCTCTTTCTGTGCCCGGATGTACTCTGGTTTATCCACAGAGTCCTTCCTCAAGAAACCCACAGTACAAAAACTAACTAAAAAAGGCTTAAACAATTTAGAAGATACAGTGGTAACTTTAGCCCAATATGAAGGTCTTTACGCCCACGCTGAATCTTTTAAAAGGAGAGTTGGTAGAGATTAAAAGTTAGTTTCCTTGCTAAAATGGGGGAATTATTATATTAACAGCCAGTTCTAGATTGCTAGTAAAAGTTCTAGATTGCTAGTAAATATATTAATTAGTAAGAGATTTTACAACCGGGTATAAAAAAACCTTTTTA
>JAUYBK010000221.1 GCA_030693105.1 Methanobacteriaceae archaeon
TCATGGGCATTTTAATGTCCTCCTTTTATTAAATTAAGAAATTTAAATTAACGATCGTCATTTTTAGTTATCCATATCATTCGAAAAACTCATAAAACTCATAATATTGAAACTTTAATTTTGTTTATAATTTTAATAAAATTATCAACTTCATCCGGGTTTAAAATCTTTAAGATCTTCTTAATTGTATCTTTATGAACCTGCATGTGCATTTTCATAATATTTTCACCTTTAGACGTGAGCTGGAGGGAATAGAAACGTTTATCAGTGTCTGATTGAATTTTAGTCACAATATCCAGGCCTATCAACTGGTTGATGGCTATGGAAACCGTTGATTTTTTGACATGCAAGGTTTTTGATATCTCGGAAACGTTTATTCCTTGTTGTTTATTAATTAATTCAATATAATACAACTGTCGTAACGTGTACGCTTTTAATTCACCGCTTAAAAGCTGGTTTTGGAATTTTCTAATTAATTCGCTTAATTCGTCCATTGCTTCTACAAGTTCAAGTTCTTGATTCATGCCTCACCCTCATCAATTATATAGTTTTATCAAACTAACTATTATAAAAAGGTACCCCCGGGTCAAACTAGTTGAAAAATAGCATACCAACTATATTATTTATATGCGATTCAATTTTAATAATTGTAATAACAATAAGTATAAATAGTAATACTAATATTATAATTAGTACCATTAGTACATAGATAATATCATATCGAAGAGAGATATTTTGGTGAGGGAGCCTAAATGAAGGAAATTAGTGAAGAAATAAGGCAAGAATATGAGAAAATTAAAGACAAAATCTCATATGAAGATTTTTTGAAGAATTTGGAGCTAAGAGCCAATGAATACGATGGAGTTAGCTTCATGAGCAATCTAGACTTGGCCCGGGTAATTGTAAGCGAATTTATCGAAGAAAAAAACCAGCCGTTAAGAGAAGATTCTAAAAACCACAAAATAGGCGAATTGGAAACTGGGCAAAACAACATCAAAATAATTGGAAGAGTCATGAAGATCTCCAATGTCAAAAAATTCACCAGTAGGAAGGGTAAAGAGGGAAGATTAGCCAACATAATTATAGCAGACGACAGTGGAAGTATGAGAGTAGTTTTCTGGACTGAAAACATAAAATTACTCAAGAACGTTCAGGAAGGAGACGTTATAAAACTAAACGGTGTGGAAATAAAGCAGGGCTACCGGGAAGACGAAGCCCACCTCAACTCCAGGTCGGAGCTTGAAAAAATCTCTCCAGACGAATACGCTGACTTACCCCAAGTTAAAACCCAAATAACTTCATTGTGTGACGTTGCAGGAGATATGGAAGTTAATGTAATTGCTAGGATAATTAGAATTCCCCGGATAAGAACTTTTGATCGTAATGGCTCGGAAGGA
Organism: Methanobacteriaceae archaeon; assembly: GCA_030693105.1. GTDB lineage: Archaea > Methanobacteriota > Methanobacteria > Methanobacteriales > Methanobacteriaceae > Methanobacterium. The sequence goes on from JAUYBK010000221.1 coordinate 1,398, forward strand.
AAAGAGGCATCTCTGGAACTGCACGATAACAGTGGAAAAATGACCTTCACCCTCTGGAACAAAGATACGGACCTCATTGAAAGTCTGGATCTGAAAGAAGGAGATGCAGTAAAGATAATAGGGGCCCAAAGCCGTGTGAGAAACGGAGAAGTTTCCTTGAGCCATTCCTGGATAGGAAGAATAGAAAAAGGAACTTTTGATGTCCCAGAATACAGTGAAAATGTCCTGAAAATAGGAGATGCCCGTGAAATGAGGGACGTTACCCTGGTGGGTGTGGCCAGCAAGGTTTACGACGAGATAACCTTTGAAAGGGACGATGGCAGCACCGGTAGGGTAAAGTCGCTGGAACTGGAAGACGACACCGGTGCCATCCGGGTTACGCTGTGGAACGAAGATACCTCCCTGGAGATAAAAAAAGGCGACATAATTAAAATTATTGGTGGAAACATCGAGTTCGATGATTATTCAACTGCCGGTTACCGTATTAACACCAACTGGAACAGTAAAATACAGATAAATCCACCAATAGATACTAAACTAAAAGAACTACTTCAAGAATGTGCTAAATATCTGAAACCAATAAAAATTGGTGAGTTAAACCAGATCGAGGATGAAGGAGACGAAGTAGACGTGGTCGGCCGGGTTGTAAACCTTTACGAACCGAACGAATTTCAAAGGGACGATGGCAGCAAAGGATTGGTTCGCAGCGCAGAATTAGCAGACGAAACTGGTGTGGTAAGACTATCACTCTGGGAAGACAAGGCAGAAGGCCACTTGAAAGAAGGAGACGCTGTCAAGATTGAAAACGCCCGTACCCGGCTGGGAAGTTACAATGTAGAGTTAAGTGTGGGTAAAACTTCAAGAATTCTCCAACCGAGTCCCGAAGAGACAGAACAGCTACCATCACTCCAAGAAGTGGCGGATATGATCTATCAGGATAAAAAAATTACTGATCTGGCAGAAGGAGACCGAGAAGCCCGTATAATGGGCAGAATTCTCAGTTTATATGAACCCAAAGAGTTCACCAGAGAAGACGGTAGCAAAGGAATGGTAAGATCAGTAGAAATAGCCGACGACACCGGAATGGTGAGAGCATCCCTATGGGACGATCAGGCCAACCAACCACTAAATGAAGGCGACACTATTCGAATAGAAAACCCCCGAGTGACCCTCAGAAACGACATGGTAGAGATCAGCGCCGGTAAAACCACCATGATAACCAAAATAAAGGATGATGAGTCGGACCTACCTGCCCTGAAAGACATTCAGGAGAAAATTTACCCGTCCAAAAGGGTAGATGAAATAGAAGAGGAAGACCGCAACATCAAAGTGAGCGGGGAAGTTATAGAAGCCTTTGGAAACAAGATCCTCTATGAGATGTGTCCCAACTGTAACAAGAGAGTTAATTGGGTAGAAGATGCATACGTATGTGAAGTGTGCGGAGAGAAAATTGATAAACCCACTCACCTCATGATCATTTCCATCTTAATGGAGGATGAAACCGGCACCATCCGGACAACGTTCTTCCGCCAAGCAGCAGAAGATCTTCTAGGAATAACCACTAAGGAAGCGGAAGATATAATCGACAAAACGGGAGATGAGGGTTCTCTGGAAGAAAAAGTGGCAGATTTAGTCGGAAGACAAATTAAAATTATTGGGGATGCCGGTTTCGACGAATACAATGAAGAAGTCCGGTTGAATGCTAAAAAAGTTCTGAATGTAAAATTTTAAACTAAAAAATTAGCCTAAAAAATTTTAAAAGGAGATTCAAATGGTTGAACTGGAAGATTTACCAAACGTTGGAGAAAAAACAGCTGAAAAGTTGAGGGACGCTGGTTTTGGAGACATGATGCGTCTGGCCACCGCCACCGCTAAAGAATTAAGTGTCAAAGTGGAGATCGGCGAAGGTGTAGCTGAAAAAGTTATTGAAGCAGCCCGTAAAGCAGAACAAATAGATTTCGAAACTGCTCTGGATGTCATGGAACGTCGAAAAGATGTAGGTCGGATTACAAGCGGCAGCAGCGGGTTGGATGAACTCATAGGTGGAGGAATAGAAACTCAAGCCATTACTGAAGTTTTCGGAGAGTTTGGATCGGGTAAAAGCCAAATATCCCACGAAATAGCTGTTTCAGTCCAACTAACCCCTGATAAAGGAGGTTTGGATGGAGAATGCGTCTTCATCGATACAGAGAACACTTTCCGTCCGGAAAGGATCCGTCAGATTGCTGAAGGCTTTGATATGGATGTGGAAGAAGTTCTACAAAAGATTCATATCGCCCGGGCATTCAACTCCAGTCACCAAATATTGATGGCAGACAAAATCAATGAACTTATTCAGCGTGGAGTTAATATACGCTTGGTAATTGTAGATTCTCTCACCGCCCACTTCCGGGCCGAATATGTGGGTCGTGAAACCCTGGCCACTCGACAGCAAAAATTGAATCAACACTTGCACACCCTACAAAACATTGCTAACACCTACAATTCAGCGGTTTTCGTGACTAATCAAGTTCAAGCCCGGCCTGATGCCTTCTTCGGAAGTCCTACCAAAGCTATTGGTGGTCACGTACTGGGTCACGCTGCTACTTACCGTATATGGCTTAAAAAAGGTCTAGCAGGTAAGAGAATCGCAAGATTAGTAGACAGCCCCCACTTACCAGAAGGAGAAGCTGTTTTCAAAATTGTTACCGAGGGAATCACCGATTAAAATTTCCCCAAACTTTTTATATTTTTATTTGTTTGGGGGCTGTAAAGTTAAGGGGTGTTAGAAGTGTTTTGCAACATTTTATAACTACAATTTTCTTTCTTTTCTTGAATGGAGAATAATTTGAATAAAAAATTTAGAAAATATTTTCAGCTCCCAATAAATTTACAATCCCTTGTTTTAAAGAATCGAAAAACGTTTTAAAAAAACATTTCCCTAATTATTTTAATTTTAAAAGTATAATTCGAATTTTTTTGAAAATTAGAGATGTGAAGAAAGGTTAATCTAACCCCTAATTTTCTACTATATATACCTTGTTCTAAATTTTGAATAGAAAACTTTATTAAAAGGAGTGATAGACACAACACCATTTATTATGTAACTTTCACAAAAGTGGAATAGGTGATCTAATTGGCAGAAGAAGAAAAAAAGCAAGAAATAACCGAGGATCCTAAAATCGGAGTCTATGTGTGTCACTGTGGTATCAACATTGGAGGTGTAATTGACATCGAAGAATTAGTCAACTACGCAGCAACCCTTCCCAACGTGGAAATATCCGCGGAGTACAAGTACTACTGTTCCGATCCAGGACAAGAAGAAATCCAGAAAGATATTAAAGAAAATGGTATTAACCGAGTAGTAGTAGCCGCCTGTTCACCCCGGCTTCACGAACCCACTTTCCGACGATGTATCCGGGAAGCAGGTCTGAACCAGTTCTTATTTGAATTTGCTAACATCCGGGAACACGATTCCTGGGTGCACATGGGAGAACCAGAAGCTGCTACTGAAAAGGCAAAGGACTTGGTCCGAATGGCCGTGGCTAAAGCCCGATTATTAGAAGCTTTGGAAGCCTCCAAAGTGGATGTGATCAACAAAGCACTGGTAATTGGTGGAGGTGTAGCTGGTATTCAGTCTGCTCTCGACCTGGCTGACATGGGATTCCAAACCTACCTGGTGGAAAAACAGCCCACCATCGGTGGACGAATGGCCCAACTGGACAAAACATTCCCTACCCTGGACTGTTCCATGTGTATCCTGGCCCCTAAGACGGTGGACGCTGGTAAGCACGAAAACATCGAACTCATCTCCTTTGCTGAAGTG
>JAUYBK010000229.1 GCA_030693105.1 Methanobacteriaceae archaeon
TCATGGCCATTATCAGCGTATCCCTCAGTACTAAACTTTTAGAGGAAATCGATGCTTTAAAGGATGAAGTTGGATTTTCAGGTCGTTCAGAGGTTATAAGGGCTGGAGCACGCTTATTGATGGAGGAACAACGAGAAAAAAGAGAATTAAGTGGAAAAATTAATTCAATCTTGATCTTGATACATCCCCAGAAATCAGAGGACCAGGTAACTGAGATCAAGCACGACTTTGAGGATATTGTCAACACCCAGATCCACAGCCACCTCCAGGAACAGCAATGCCTGGAACTTTTTATATTAGAAGGGGATGCCCAGCGCATTATCCAACTACATCAACGTTTAAATCATAATGTGAAATTTTTACACTCCCGGTTGGTGACTCTGCACCCGGATTAACGTTCTTTTTTTTTACAAGATTATATTATTCATCTTTCCGGACCTTCTTTACAATATCTAAAAGAGACTTTACATCTTTAACCGGGGCATAGCAGGTTCCATTCGAACACACGTAGCCGGTGGTTTTACCATCGACCATTTTCTTTTCTCTTAATGATTCCACCTTCTCCATTAACCAGTCATCGGACCAGTTTACCAATAAAGTTACATTGGGAAGATAATTCTCTCGTAAGGCTCCTATCATCTTTTTGGTCAGGGGCTGGTCTTTATCACCAGAGATCACCACTTCCAAGCAGGGACCCAAGCGCAGATCAACTGCCGCTAGGAACATGGTAAAACCGGATGGGGACTTTTCAATGAGGGTGGCAAAGGCCTTCTCAATTCCCCAAGCCGTTTTGTTCAATTCCTGGTCTTCCAGGATCGTGGCCAGGCGCAGTATATTTAGATAGGCCACTGAGTTCCCGGATGGAATAGCAGTGTCATAGGCCTCTTTTTTACGGACCAGAATATCCGGGCCATCTTCAGAGGTAAAATAAAAGCCGCCTTCCTTCTTATCCAGAAAATTATCCAGCAACTCCTGGTTTAAGTTAATGGCCAGTTCCAGATAGGAACTGTTGAAAGTGGCCTGATGGAGTTCCATTAGCCCCCAGATCAGGAAGGCATAATCATCCAAATTTCCCTTAAACTTAACTTCCCCGTCCCGGTAACGGTGCCATAACCGGCCGTCACTAATAATTTTAGCTTTGATGAATTCCACCGCCTCTACCGCTGCTTCGCGGTACTCATTGTTGTTAAAGACTTGACTGGCCCGGGATAAAGCGGCAATCATGAGACCGTTCCAGTCTGTAAGTATTTTATCGTCTTTATGGGGGTGGATGCGAGTTTCACGAAATTTAAATAATTTTTTTCGGATATCTTCCAGATCTGAAGATATTCTATCTTCTTTTAGGCCATTTTCCTGGGCAATAACATTCAAGGGGCGGGTAAGATGCAGTATGTTCTGGCCCGTCATGAGGCCGGTTAATTCCTCCCTAAAATTGCCTTCCGGGGTAACATTGTAAACTTGCCGGGTTAATTCCACTTCTTCTGGTGTTAAGATTTCATTTAATTCATCCTGAGACCATAGGTAAAATTTTCCTTCTACTCCTTCACTATCAGCATCTTCGGCAGAGTAAAAACCGCCTTCTGGTGATTTCATATCCCTGAGAACATATTCCAGGATTTTTTCAGCAGTTTCGCGGTACTCCGGATGTGAGGTGGCTTGATATGCCTCGGTGTAGGTTAAAACTAGCAGGGCCTGGTCGTACAACATCTTCTCAAAGTGGGGCACCCGCCAGTTAGGATCCACGGTGTAGCGGTGAAAACCGAACCCCACCTGATCCCACAGTCCACCCCACCTCATGTTTTGGAGAGTCTTGTTTACCATCTGCCGGGCATCATTTTGGCCCGTATTTTTCCAGTGCCTTAACAGAAACAGCAGATGGTGGGGGGTGGGAAATTTCTGGTAACTTCCAAATCCTCCATTTATCGGGTCGAATTTTTCTTTTAGGTGGTGGTAGGCCTGGTCTAAAATTGATTGGTCTAAGAGTTCGCCAGTTTTGGTTTTGGCAAAGTCTTGCAGGGTTTTGGTAATATCCTGGGCAGATTTAATAAGTTCCACTTTCTTTTCCCGCCACAAGTCCCTAACATTTAAAAGCAAGTCTTTTAGTCCCACCATCTGCTCTTTACTTTCCCGGGGAAAGTAAGTACCGGCAAAAAAAGGTTTCAAATCTGGGGTGAGGATAATGGTCAAAGGCCAGCCCCCGGAGCCGGTCATCATCTGGCAGACAGTCATGTAGATACTGTCCAGATCCGGACGCTCTTCCCGGTCCACCTTCACTGCTACAAAGTACTGGTTCAGTATGTCTCCAATTTCCTGGTCCTGGAATGATTCCCGGGCCATGACGTGACACCAGTGACAGGTGGAATAACCAATGGAGAGAAATATGGGTTTATTCTCATTTTTAGCTTTTCTGAAAGCTTCATCACTCCAGGGATACCAGTCCACCGGGTGGTGGACGTGCTGGATGAGGTAGGGACTTTTTTCATGTTGCAGATGATTTTTGAACTCTCTTTTCTCGTCCATAATACCACGTCTAAATTTTTATACTGCTACAACCGTGACTTCTAAGGGGGATTCAACTGTTTTTTCGTTTAGTATGTAATTTCTAAGAGTATCAATGGCTCTGGTATCCAGGGTTTTTCGTTTAGTACCATAATGAAAGGGAACGCCTTGACTGGTCACAAAAACGGCTTGGTATGTCTGATTAGGATCCAAACGTTTACCTTTGATGAATATCTCCTGCAAACGCTCTCCGGGAGGGTTTTCAATCTTCAAATAAAAATTAAGTCCCAGGACCCGCTTCAGGTAGCCGCCCATCTGCTGGTAAGGGTCGCAGCTGAAGGTTAACTCTGCATTCTCTTCCAGCATGTGCCATATTTCTCTACCGGTGAGTTCTACCGTGGATACCGGTGGGTTGACGGGTATTATATTCCACAAGTCTTTCATGGTTATTGGTCCGGGTGGTACGGGAGCTCCATACCTCCAGCCATTGGAAAATGCCACATCCGCATCAGTTGAAGCTAGAATGCTTTTTAGAAGAAGATTGTCCATGGTGGACTCCAGTAGAGTGTTACGGTTAAGAGCAGTTCTGGTCTCACCCACCTTTTCCGTGAGCATATCCTGGTAAGGGACAGTTACCTTCTTCACCATTTCCTCTACATTTTCATCGGGAGTTATGTCCTCCTTTACAGTTATAAGCTGGTGCTCGTAACTTTTAATTTCTTTGTTTTCAACATCTAGGTCTAAACGCCCGATAAATGAGCCGTGACAGCCGGACTGGATGATAATAGTGCCATTAACCAGCACGGGATGGACTAGGCGATTGTGGGTATGGCTGGAGAGAATAACATCAATCCCGGGAACTTCACCAGCCAGCTTCACTTCCTGGGGGAATCCCAGGTGTGATATGAGAATTATAAGATCTACCCGTTCATTTTTAAGTTTTTCAATGTACAGGGGTAGCTCCTGGTTGCCCAGGGTGAAATAGATACCTTCACTGAAGTGCGGGGGCATGACTTTATCCACAATGGTGGCGGCCACACCAATAACACCTATCTGAAGGTTTGACTCGGAGATGATGGTGTAAGGTGCGTAAACTAACCGGTCATTTTTTTCCTGGTAGCAGTTAACGGCCAGCATGGGGTAGTTTAGTTGGCGGGTTAATTTATGAAAGTGTTCCGGACCATAGGCAAATTCCCAGTGGGCCGTCATGGCTCCATAACCCATTTCATTTAAAAGGGGGACCATGGATTCTCCTCTGCTTTTTACCACAGGGTAAGTTCCGTGGAGGGTGTCTCCGCAGTCCAGGGCTAGAACTTGATTTTTTTCTCTAATTTCATTAAAAAGGCTTTTTATTCGAGAGTATCCACCGGCCATCTGGTGATGGGGATGAT
>JAUYBK010000235.1 GCA_030693105.1 Methanobacteriaceae archaeon
AAATCACCGAAGAATACATATGGGACCTTAATATCCCGGGCATAATCTAAAACAGTTTCTTCTATAAGTTTAGAGCATCGGCCACATGGATGGAAGCGGCCACTTAATGATTCCTGTATCACTTCCCTTAGGTCCAGGTCCAGATACTGGTGTTCCACTTGGAGCTTTTCGGAGAGGTTTTCAACACTCTTTTTAAAGTATCCGGGTAATATTATATTCCCGGGGTCCACAGTAACTCCCTGGGGGTTGAAACCCATCAATTTAGCAATTATGATAGAAGAACTACTATCAACACCACCAGACAGGGCTACTACTGATTTTATATCTTCAAGGTGAGGTTCTGGGAAGTTTTCCAGAATAGAATCAAGCTGGTAGGGTTTTTCTATGCGCCGGTCCAAAAGCAAGGATAAATTAGAAAGTGCCGAGTTATTTTCTATTTCTTGCAATCTTTCCCGGGCCAACTCCATACGATATTTACGCACCATCAGATCGGAGTAGGCCTCTACATGGACAGATTTAACCCCCAACTCCTCTTTAAGACGCCCCACCACCCATCCTCCTTTTCCAATTACAGTTGACTTGCCGGGGCGGTCTGAAGTTATTATCACCAGTTCCTGAGATTCATGATTAAAATCAAAGCTATGGATATCCGGTTCGACTTTTTTGTGTCCAATTTCTGCTCTTATTTTGGATATTAAATTCTTCAATTGGTCTTCATCCATTTCATTCCCCCGGTGTTAATAACAATTACTTAATCTTTCTGGTAAATAGTTACCATCTGGAAGGTTTTCACCGGATGATAACCCGGTAAGTCGGGTTTAGGATCGCTCAGGCTGTCCACGTAGTAGTCTGCTTTTTGTGACTTTAGAAACTGGGCAAATTCCGATGGCGTCTTGAAAAACCGGGGAAACCCCCCCTTAACCTCCTTTTTAAGGTACCAGGACAGAGCACTGGAATAGTCAGAGAAAATTACCTTATCCATGTACTGAGGGTCCTGTTGGACTATCCAATCGCCGGCATCTTCAATGTAAAGCACAAATACCTTTTTAGGAGTGTGTCCGGCAAAGGTGGCAGCGGTGGATATTAGAAGGACTATAGAAATAGCCAGATAAATCCATTTAGAATTCAAGCTCGGTTTTTTAAGTTTTAACCCGCCCAGTAATTCACTTAAGCCCAGTAGCAGGAAGTAGGCCAATGCGGGGGCCATAGTGATGAAATAGCGGTCCACTTTAATGGGAAGAATACTGTGAAAGATGAGGTATGACAAAAACCAGGAGAGGAACATGAAATCCATGGCCCCATACTTGGAGCTCCTACCCCTCAGGAGGTTATAGGCAAGGTAGCACAGCAAAAAAACTATGGCGACACTCACTAAATAGGAGGTGTGGTTAAAGGTCAAAAAGAAAGTTATTGTTAAAAACCCAAAAAAGCCAATCTTAAATATTCCAGTCTTATTAATCTCCAGATCCCCTATTCTGAACTTTAGTCCACGATAAATATACATTAAAATCCCAGCACCGCTGATAATGATCATACAATAGGCCAAAACCGATGGGTGCCCCCGAGAAGGATTTAGTAACTGAGCATAGGAACCCTGCAACGGGGCCAAGGAGATGTAGTTAGGTAAGTTCTGTAAGTAGAAGAGGAGGTTAGGATTGTAAGCCACATCATCCACTGCTGCCGGGGAAGTAGTGACCGTTACCAATAGGAGCGTGTATATCATGTCAAAGTTGCCCATCTTGGTGTAAAAGTACCATACCAGGGGCGACGCCAGGATGATGGTAACCAGAAATCCTACTGAAATTCCCTTTAAAGTCCGGAAAGAATATCCTTTCATCAGGTAGTATAGTATTAAAGGTACTGCTAGAAGTCCCGCAGTGTATCGGGTTAAAACCGCCAGGGCCAACATGGGAACCACCAGATAAAGAAGTTTATCCTGTCCTTCCATACCCTTTACCAGGAAATAAACGGCCCAGATGGAAATGGAGACTGCAGGAAGGTCAATGCCGCCCGATGCGGACCACGGCATGAGAACTGCCAGGGATAAAAATATCAAACTACCAGCAAAACTCTGTACTTCACTGAACCTGATTTTAAATAGATAATATAGGCCTAAAACACCAGTTACAAATATAACTGCGCCCAGAGCGAATATAACCCCGGAAGATACCAGTCCCCATCGAAAGAACAGGGAGGTGAGTAGGGATAGTAGAGGTGGGAGGAAAATGGTTCCCACAGTACCTCCCCCTCCAGCAAAGTACCAGGCGTTATTTAAAAAGTTGAAAACATCCCAGTAGGGCACCCCGATCCTGATCTGAACACTTAAGACGTAAGACGTAATGGCTAAGGTTATTAAGACCAGCCCGAAGACGTAGTTATGGGACAGGCCCCTTAATTTCTGTGAAACGTTCCCCTCATTCAATAGATCACCTTTAAGTTATCAGTCCCGGAAGTATATGCCCATCAGCTGGCCTTCATCCAGCACGTGGCCTTCTATGGCATCTAAGACTTCCTGACGGGTGGACCCAGCGGGCAGGCTCAGTTTAACATCCAGTACGTAAATTTTGAAGAAGTAGTGGTGCAGGCCACTGGGAGGGCAGGGACCACGGTAGCCTATGGTCCCCCAACTGTTAGCACCCTGCAGTGCCCCGTTTTCCAGTTCTTCTCTTCCCATTATATTTTCAGGCAGACTTCTCGTTTCAGGAGGTAGGTTAAATAAAACCCAGTGGGTCCACAAACCAGAAGGGGCATCGGGGTCCTCGCATATAAGGGTAATACTTTCTCCTTCAGCAGAAGATTCCCACTCCAGGGGGAGTGATACATTGAGATCATCGCAGGTATATCTGGGAGGTATAAGCCCCCCTTCGGAAAAATCCGGGCTTTTAATCGTTATAGTCATCTTAAATCACCATATACTGTTTTCAAGTCCTTAGTACTACATATTATGTTACTTTTTATACTTATAAAGAGTTGAGAGAAGAAGGTAATAGATCGATTTTTTTCCATTTAAGAAGTTAGGAGCCATATGGGGTTTAACAGATAACCACCAACCCCTATGTTGAAGTCTAATTTTCTAGTAGAACATATTTAGATTAATAGGGGATCAATAACCAAAAAAACAACATATTTAAATACTAAATGGTCCTAATAGAACAGTGAGGTGATTTAAATGACTGAAATACCAATTGCTCCTGTAGGAAGAATAATAAAAAACGCTGGTGCTCAAAGAGTCAGCGACGAAGCCCGTGACGAATTAACCAAAGTATTGGAAGAAATAGGCGAATTTATAGCATCTGAAGCCGTTAAACTGGCTAAACACGCAGGAAGAAAAACTGTTAAAGCATCAGACATTGAAATGGCTGTCAAAGTCGTGATGTAACTTCTTTTCTTTTTTATTTTTGTTTTTAGCATTCGGTAGCCCCTTTTATTTTGGTGAAATTATGGAAAATTATCAACTCCTGAAGACCCTTAAGATCATGGCGGTACTGGCTCTGATATTTGGAGTCATCGGCGCGGTTATGTACTTGGCCTACGGTTTCACCCTAGTCTGGCAGGGAATGGCCGCCGGAATAACCATTGGATTTTTATTGGTGCTGCTGATAATACTCCTGGGGCTATCAATTTATATCTGGATCAAGATGTTGCTGGTTAAAAGAGAGTTGAAAAGATGCCAGGAAGAGCTTGCCGAGATTTATAGAAAGAAGACGGTTAAAGTGGATGAGGAATCTTGAAATTCCTTGAATACCTTAGGTGGTAGTCCTAAAAACTAATTATTTAAGAGTTTTAAAAAGTTTTATTTAATGGTACCTAAGATTTTCCAATAAAACAAAGATCCGCCCCCACTAACAAGTATCCTCCATAAACTCACAACGGATCATTTTTAATATCCAGTAAGTTTAAATCCATATTATCCCTTTTTTATAAATTACTTTGAGTGTGAAAATGACCCGCATAGCCATACTAGACCAGGACCGCTGTCGGCCCAAAAAGTGCAACTATGTCTGCCTGGATTACTGTCCCGGCGTCCGCATGGACGAGGACACCATTACCATTGACGCAAAAACCAACAAACCCATAATATCCGAAGAATTGTGTGCCGGGTGTGGTATATGTACCAACCGCTGCCCCTTCCAGGCAGTGAACATCATAAACCTCCCCGAGGCACTGGAGGAACCCATCCACCGCTACGGGCAGAACCAGTTCGAACTCTTCGGCCTGCCTCAGGTAAGGGAAGGCACCGTGGTGGGACTGTTGGGCCCCAACGGTATCGGAAAGTCAACCATCATCCGCATACTCTCCGGGGAGTTACCGGCCAACCTGGGCGACTTTGAAAGGGAAGCCTCCTGGGAAGATTTGATAAACTTCTTTAAAGGTTCCCAAATGCAGCAGTACTTCCAGAAACTCTCCCAGGACCAGGTTAAGGTAGTGCACAAACCCCAAATGGTGGACATGCTCCCCCAATTCGTCACGGGTCAGGTTAAGGACCTTTTAGAGAAAGTTAACGAAAGAGGACAATTGGAAGAGGTTAAAGAGGCCCTGCAATTAGAACCCTTTCTGGAGAGGGAAATAAAAAACTTGAGTGGTGGTGAACTGCAGAGGGTGGCCATTGCCGCGGCAGTGCTCCGGGAAGCCGACTTTTACTACTTTGACGAACCCACCAGCTGGCTGGACGTTAGGCAGAGACTCAACGCGGTACGGGTTATTCGCAAATTAGCAGAGGAGGGTAAATCTATTCTAGTAATTGAACACGACCTGGCAGCTTTAGATGCCCTCTCCGACTACATACACATCCTTTACGGACACCCCGGTGCCTACGGAGTGGTATCTCATCTGAGGGGAGTTAGGGTGGGAATAAACACCTACATCGGCGGTTTCTTAAGAGAAGAGAATGTGCGATTCCGTAAACAGCCCATTGAATTCCAGGTCCGGCCCCCCACTCCCGAAACAGATGCTGAAACTTTGGCTGACTACAGCACCCTTAAAAAATCCTTCAAAGGATTTTCACTGGAAGTGGCCGAGGGCGAAGTGCAGCACGACGAGATCATAACGGCTTTCGGTCCCAACGGTATTGGAAAGACTACCTTTGCCAAGATGCTGGCCGGAGTAACCAAGCCCGACCAGGGTAAGATACAAAAAAAGGTGGAGTTCTCCTACAAACCCCAGTATTTAACCTCCGAATTTGAAGGCACCGTGCAGGAGTTTCTCTACACCAACACCTCC
>JAUYBK010000019.1 GCA_030693105.1 Methanobacteriaceae archaeon
TAAAAGGTCCCTTAAATCAGTAAAGACCCTGCCCAATGAGGGTAAAATACAGTACCAGTTCTTTTTAAATGAGGACCAAGAGTCGGCTACCAAAGCCCTGGAAGTAAAATCAACACAAATAGACTATAATCCGCCCCTGGAGGACTATTTGGATCTGGACGAGGATAAAGACCTCTTACACCAGGACATTAACACTTTAGACTCCTTCCAACCCGAACTATTCCAGCTGTGCCAGGAGCTGGGTAAAAGGATCGCCACCCTCCGCAGTCGTAGGATGCGCAAAAGTAAGAAAATGCGTCCAGATGTCCGTAGGACTATTCGTAAAAATCTTCAAAACGGTGGGACTTTGCTGGAGCTGGTAAAGAACCGTCCCCCCATTAAAAACAGCCACTACTATTTTCTGTGCGACGTGAGCGGTTCCTGCGACTGGATAAGTAACTGGTTCTTCTGCCTAGTCTACGCAGCCCAGTTTTCCTTCCGACGGATCCGGGTTTTTGACTTTGACCATAAAATAGTGGAAACCACGTCGGCCCTGGGAGAATCTGAACTGCTGGATGCTTTTTCCATGGTACGGGATATTCGGCAGAAGAATTTGATGATCCACGGCACTTCCAACATGTACCACGCCTTTAAGGCCTTTGAAAAGAAGGTGGTCTTGAACCGGAGGTCCAATGTTATATTACTCACTGACTGTCGAGACTGGGCCGGACCCCATGAAGATGGTAAGCCCAGGAGTGCATCTTTAATTGAAAAGATGAACCGCCAGGCCCGGAGGGTTATTATTTTCAACCCAGAAGAGGAGAAGAAATGGGACGTGGTGGATAGTTGCGTCTCGGAGTACCGGGACGCCGGGGCCCAGGTGCATGAAGTCCGTAATCTGGAACATTTGGCCAAGCTAGTTAGTTTGATATGATCCACTGGAAATGATTCCCCCTAATTCCTTCCCCCTAATACAGCTGAATTTAAACTTCTTTAATAGAGGGTCTTAAACAAAACCAATACTTTATTAGGCATTCCTAACTATTTATGATCATGAGCGATGGTTCCCTTTTGAGCAACCCCCTGGTACAGGTACTCCTGGCCACCAGTTTTACCTGGTTCATGACTGGTTTAGGTGCAGCCACCGTTTTTCTAACCAGAAAAGTAGGAAAACGCATCTTAGCTTCTTCTTTGGGCTTTGCAGCCGGGGTCATGATTTCAGTAAGCTTTTTCTCTTTGCTTTTGCCGGCATCCACCAATTACTTCTCACCCGGGGTCCCCACCTGGTTCCCAGTTACCTTAGGCTTTCTTTTAGGAGCAGTTTTTTTGGGACTAAGCGACCGGATCTTACCCCATGTTCACCCGGGATACCCCATTGACGAAGCAGAAGGTATTCAAACCACCTGGAAGCGCAACCGGCTTTTGATAGTGGCCATGGTATTACACCACATACCCGAAGGGTTAGCAATTGGAGTAGCCTTCGCTGCTTCGGCTTTAACCTATAACCCAGCTTCTCTGGTGGCAGCGATAACTCTAGCCCTAGGAATGGGTATCCACAATTTCCCGGAGGGAATGGCCGTGGCCCTGCCTTTAAGGGCTGAGGGAAAATCACCATTTAAAAGTTTCTGGTACGGCCAGCTTTCAGGAATGTTCCCACCATTATCTGCCTTATTGGGTTTTGTATTAGTAGCTTTCTTCAATCCTCTACTACCCTATGCATTGGGTTTTGCAGCCGGAGCCATGATCTACGTGGCAGTAGAAGAATTAATACCCGAATGTCAGCGGGGAACCCACACCGACTTGGCCACCATGTCTCTAATCCTGGGATTCTCCCTGATGATGGTGCTGAATATAGGGCTGGTTTGAATTAAAATTAAAAAATAACTTATCTTCACTTGAAGTATTTAACCATGGATTCCAGATCTTTACCCTTAATGATTTCCTTTTGCAAGTCCAACTGTAAATAGGCCTTTTTACCCTTGCCAAAGCTGGATGAGAGTACTAGCAGGTTGCCTTTAAGTTTATAACCATTAACCGAAGTATGTCCCACCACCATGGCCCGGCATCCCACCTTATCCAGAAAATTGTCCACATCCTTCTGGTTAATATCGGTATAACGACTCCATAACAGTTCATATAAGGGTTGGTTATTTATGTAACCGTTTTTGGTGAGGTTTATGATGTCATCCAAATTATATACAGCTTTAGGTGGCCCGGCATGACTTATAAATACCTGGTTGGCAGTTTTAACTGCAACCGGCAGGGTCTGGAAGAAATTAATGTATTCTTCTAATTTTTCTTCCCAGTTGTAGGGGAAGTTCCTCTTTAGAATTTGTTCAAAGTTAACGTTTTGATTGACTCCCCCCTTGAAGATTAGTATTTTGGTAAGGGTGGCCCATTCATGGTTTCCCAGTAGGGGGTGAAAATTGTCATATTTATTACGGAAATACAGAACCTCCTCTAAGATTTCGATGGAATGGTCATTTTCACGGCCCATGGCATGGATGAAATCTCCAGTAAGGACCAGATGACACTTTCTATTGAAGCATTTCCCCCAGAGGGTCATAATCTTTATAAAATCATCTAAATTGCCATGTAGATCTGTGATCACCATGGCCCGGCCCCGGCGAGGTAAGGTGACCAGGTCCCCCTTCACATATTTCATAATCATAATAATCTGTTTTTTACTATATAATGTTAGTGGGTACCTACTAGAATCCCATGCTACTATTATTATAGACCCTTGACCCAAATAAGTAAGTAAGCAATGGTAGGATCATAAGGGGGTCAACATAATTGGACCGAAAGAAGTTGGAAGGGGTTCGACAGTGGTCAGGATTGATTATGATCATCTTACTTAGTGTAATTCTATTTTTAGGGATATTTCAAAGGGATAAAGTACCCCAGTGGCTTAGATACGAGTGGGTGGAGATTATTCCTGCTTTTTTATTGGCCATCATTGCGGGACTGGCCACCGAGTATATCTTCCGGAGGTATTCAACTAAATCCCGGTTTTCCAAGACCACCATGGTTGTGAAGCCCCGTAAAATGCTGGCCCGACTGACCCTCCCCGATGGTAAGCACCTGAACATCAGCAAATATAACCGCGTCTTCGGCCGGGAAGATTTTTTAGGACTCTTAGTCCATGAAAAGCTGCTCTACATCGGAAAGGAACACTTTAAAATGACCCGTATGGACGATGGATTTTACATCGAGGATCTGGACACCAAAAACGGGACCTGGGTCAATGGTGAGAATATCAAGGGCCTGAGAAAGATAAAGTTAAGACACCATGATGAGATCGATGTGGCCCATGCTCTAACTATTGAATATCAAGAGGAAGATAAAATTTAGAACCATTACCAGGTAGATAAAATGCAATGTAAGTTTGCAGGCTGTGATTCAGACCCCTATGAAGACCAAGAATACTGCATCCTACATTTAGACTTACCTGGTAAGGGTTCCGAACTGGAATTAATAAAAGATTTAAAGGAAAAAGAAGTTGAAAGAAAGATAGAAAGTGGGGATTTGAATTTTAAGGGGGCCAAATTTTTTGATGCCAACTTCAGCGGGATGCACATCCCTGGCGACTTGATACTGACCCAATCTACTGTTTTAAACGATTTTCACTGCCTTGACTCTGAAATAGATGGTGGTATCTGGTTTGACCAGGGGACAGTGGCGGGACATGCCATCTTCGAATCTTCCCTTATCCGGGGGAGCATCTCCTTTTTTAAGGGTAAAGTGGGAGGTAACATCTCCTTTGACCATGCCCAGGTGGATAAATACGTCTGGTTTGAGGGGGTAACCGTGGAGGGGGAAGCATCATTCAACCAATGTCACCTGGGGGGAAGTATCTCCTTTAATAACGCCACCATTGACGAGAATATCTCCTTTTACGGATCAATTATAGAGGGGAACGCCTGGTTTGAGAGAGCATATCTGGGAGGTAACACCTGGTTCGACCTGGCAGAAATTAAAGGGGCACTGTGTTTTAAGGATTGCAAATTCAAGTACATCAAAAGCCAGGAAAAGGCCTGCAGAAGTGCTAAGATACTATGGGAACGATTAGGCGATCGTGGGAAGGCAGACTACCATTTCTACCGGGAGATGGAAGCCAAGAGAAAACAAAAATCATTCCTGCACCGCCACCTGGAATTAATCGTTCAGTACCCATTTGGATACGGTGTTCGCCCCCTCCGATTGATTTTAACCTTTTTAGGAATCATCATGTTCTTTGCCCTCGTCTTCTGGAAGATTGAGGATAACTATTCACCTGATACTTTAATGGATAAATTGAGGTTCAGTTTCCTCACCATGCTCATACCCGCCTACGGGGTGATCAACGCTAAAACTGGAATTTATGGGTGGCTGACAATATTTGAGGCCTTTATCGGGGCCTTCACCTGGCCCACCTTCATGGTGATCTTCGCCCGGAAGTACATGCGGTGATAATGTCTAAAATATCAAATGAATCGAAGTATTAATGACATTCATTAAAAAAAATGGCATATTTTATTATTGGTTAGTGTTAAAATATGCATATAAAAATTTATGATATAAAAAAATGACAGGCCCCAGAATAATAATATTCATTGTTGCCGTTTTCGCGGTGATCGTTTTAGTTTTGGCTATGTTCCAAAATGAAAGTGTAAGTAAGTGGTTTAGATACGAGTGGCTGGACCTTTTTTACGCTTTTATAGCAGCCATTATCGCTGGATTATTAATAGAATTTCTGTACCGGAGATACTCCTCCAAGTCAAGAATACTGCAGACTACCATGACTCCTCCTTCAGAATCATCAAAATTCATGGCAAAATTGGTTTTGAAGGAAAATCAGGAAATCTTGATAAAAGAGTACGAAAGAACCTTTGGGAGAACAGATTTCATTGAAATTGCACCTACTGATGATTTACTGTTTATCGGCAAAGAACACTTCCAAATCACCAGAGATGATTATTGTTTCTACATTGAAGATTTGAACACCAAAAATGGGACCAGTTTAAATGGGGAAGACATTTCTGGTCAAGGAAAACGAAAACTAACCGACGGCGATGAAATATTAGTGGCTAAAACTTTAGACATTAAGTACTTTGAAGAAAAAGAATAGATGAGATTATTAAATCCCATTATATATAACAAATTCTATTTTTACTTATTATCTTTATATTCTGTATTGAAATGCTTCAAGGTAACCATACTCTTTTCTTTAAGCTCCCTAGGCGCCTCCACGGCCTTGAACTCCATATTCATTTCTTCCAGGAGTTCCCGGGCATCATCAGTTAGAGATGGAGCAACCAGCACACCCCGGACATGTTCTTTATGGTCAGAAAAACAGTCCACGTACCTTCTTAACTGTTTAACCGCATTAACCCCTGCTTTTCGGCTTTTGAGTTCTATTATAATTAAATTCCCATCCCGGTCCTTGCCCATAATGTCGATGTATCCCTGGGGAGTGTGGTACTCCCTGGAGGTGGCTCGAAAGCCGGGTTCAATAACTTCCGGACGCTGATAGATCAGGTCCCCCAAGTCGGCTTCGTAACCGGCCAGCTCCAGGTCCTTAAAATCTTCTCCAAGGTAGTACGAGATCTGATAGCACCGGTGTATCTCCACTTCCAGGGTCTCAGCCGGGTTCAAACGCATACCCTTCAGGTATACCAATCCATTTTTATGTTCCACCGCTACTTTGGTCTTGGCGGGCTGCCAGTTCACTGGCTCCAGGTTGCGGTCCTGGTGGATAATGAAGGCCCCGTCTGATTTCATCAGTAGGGTCCGGTCTCCCAGTCCCAGTCGGCTGGTGGCCCGACCTTCGTAGAAGACCTTACAGGAGGCTATGATGGTGATGAAAGCCCTTTTAGAAAGGCCTTTAATTAGTAACTGGGATAGTCGCTGGTTATCCGGGTTGTTCTCAGTGAAAAGTTTCATAGGATGAGTTCTATCCGGATAATAGAAATATCTCACGGTTTTATTAATTATTTAAATTTTGTTCATAATTTTCAGGTTTTAAATAAATGGCGACACATAATCAATACTAAGAAAAATAAATATTCTTCATTATCAGGAGTAAAACATGAGCGTGCAAAATTTCACCATCGACACCGAACTATCTTCCGGACACTTGGAAGAGGCTCTGGACTTCATAAGAGAATATTATCTCCGGCCTCAGCCCGATACTTTTGAAAATATTAAAAAATTCTCAAAAGACGGAAAAAAAGTCTTAAGTTACACTACTCTCGATAAAAAAGGCGCATGGAGTGTCACAGAAGAAATAATTGCTACCAACCCCTTCCAGGTGCAGATGACTGCGTTTAATATTGATATGCGGGAAGTCACCGACACCCTTTTTGAAGAAATTTTCGTGGTAGTCCAGTACTTTGAGGATAACATACGCCAGTCCACTCTGTATTTTGCCTGGGTGGAAGGAAAGGATATCATCCCGGAAGAACCACCAACTGAACGTAAAAAAATCTCCTTTAGCATGTTCGGTAGTAACATGTTACTTATATACCTACTATTTTTTGGGGTGAACATAGTATTATTCCTGTTACTGGGCATGTACGCCGCCGTGGCAGCCATACTCGGCCTACAACTTTTGATCGTGCTTTTTTCTGATAAGATACTGCAAAGAACCAGTAATTGGACCATCACCTCTGACAACCCCCGGGTACACATCCTGGAGTACCAGCTCCCTATAGAAGATTTCAAAGAGTTTCAGAAGAAGTTTGGCAAAAAAAAGGTCCTGGAGATGAAAAACGAAATCTACCAGGAGAGCCTGGCCCAGGGTCGCGAGCCCAGCTGCGAAATAGGAGAAGACATCTTCCAAAAATACGGTTTTCATTGTAAATCCGAGGAAAAAGTCTCCAAGGTGGTGGACGTTTACCGCATCGTGAAAACTGCTTCAGAAAAGTTTGGCATTCCTCTACCCCGCATTGCCATCAGTAATACCATGATACCCAACGCTGCCGCCACCGGTCCCAGCCCCAATCGGGGCCTGGTTTTAATAACCACCGGCCTGTTGGTTCAGTTAGAAGAAGATGAAATTTTAGCAGTTTTAGGCCATGAGATGGGTCACTTAGCAGGTAGAGATCCTTTGATACTTTTCAGTTTAATATCGGCCGAGTTCATACTTCGCTTTACAATTCTCCTGCCATTAGTGCTAATATCCCCTATCGTGTACATCATTGTGGCTTTGGGGTTAATATTCTTCGTGGCCAAGTTCTTCGAGACCCGGGCCGACCTCTTATCGGCCATGAAAATCGGCAACCCCCGGGTCCTGGCCGAGGCCCTGCGCAAGATAGGATACCAGCGCCTGATGGCCGAGAGGATGTCACCCACCCGGGTGCCGAGCTGGCTGAACTTCGACCCCCATCCCCCCATCTACTTCCGCATCGACCGGTTAGAAAAGATGAAAACACCTATGGATGTTAAAAATCCACTTTTAAAGTCAGCTATTGACGTTTTAAACGGTTTTAAACGTTCCTTAGGAATGAAATAAATAAAAGTGATTAAAATGAAAATCGAAGTGGAAACTTTAAAGAAGATGGTTAATGGATGGGATATAAATCTTCAAGTGGATCTGACTAAATCCCAGATTGACCGGGACGCTTTAAACCGTGTTGAAGATTGGAAAGTGACTTTTAAGGATAATAAACTCTATTTAGAAGTTTTCATGGATAATACCGAACCCTGGGAAGACGAACCCTTAGAAGAACTGGTTAAGGCCGCTAAAATGGAAATAGAATGGAAGTTAAACCAGCTGTTAGTGTAACCTTAAGATTCCTTCTACTGATAAAATCAGAGGCCCCGGCCATAACGAAGGAAAATATATTTACTAGCCAAATTTATCTTGCCTCGGCACTGGTTTTTTTTAAAGTTAAAGTGCATTGCTTTTCTCCTTCCCCACCAGGACCGAAAACACCAATGCCACCCCTGATATAAGGGCAAAAACTGTGAAAGCCACTTTTAAACTTTCCAGGAACATTGCAAAGTTGGAGGGGTTAATATCCACCCTGCCCAGATAGACCGCAAAGATAATAAGTAAAATTCCCAGACTGAAGGTCTGGCCCAGATAGATCATGGTGGAAAAGGCAGAAGAGGCCATTCCATATATTTTACTGTCCACCGAGCCCATGAAAGTTCGGGTAGTGGGAGACGAGAACAGGGCTTGACCCACCCCCACCAGGACCAGGGCCAGGATCGGTAATAAAATAGAAGTCATCGGGCCCAGGAAGATCAAAAGGGATAGGCCCAAAGTGATGAGAACCAAACCCAAGATGGGTAACAGTCGGTTGTTGGTCCGGTCCGCGGCTCGGCCCACCAGGGGAGATAAAACCGCCACCATAAAAGGTTGAGATGCCAGAATAAAAGCCGTAGTCTGGGGGTCCAATCCCCGCAGTGACTGCAGATACAGGCTGAGTAAGGTGGCCATGGCGGAGATGGCTATGTTTAAAAACAGCATAGACAATGCAGTGAAAGATGCTTGTCTCCTCCTGAATATGCTCAACCGTAACATGGGACTTTCAATTTTTCTTTCCAGTAAAATAAAGCCCAGTAAACCCACCACACCTAAGACCAGGATTATCCTGCCTAAATCCTCCAGCAGCGATGAGAATCCGTATAGAATAGCCACCAGAGACAGTGTGTAAATTACCGCGCCCCGGTAGTCGAAATCTTCTCCCCGGGCCTCGGTCCACTCCATTTTAAGCTTCCAGAAGAGTATGAATAGTAAAAAAATACCAACTGGTACGTTGAATAAAAATATACTTCGCCAGCCCAGGTACTGTATCAAAAGCCCACCGCATATGGAACCTAAAAACAACCCTATAAATACGGCAGTTACGTAAAGTCCCAGGGCTTCTCCCCGTCTTTCCATGGGAAAAACGGAACTTAAAAGAGCCACCATGGTGGCGAAGATCATGGCACATCCTAATCCCTGCAGGAAGCTGAATAAAACTAAAATCTCACCGGAAGAGGAGAATGCAGCTAAGAATGAAGCAATGGTGTATAAAAAAACTCCGTAAGCAAATATCTTTCTTCGCCCATAGATATCTGCCAACCGGCCAAAGGGAAGTACCAGTGCCGCGTTGGCCAGTACAAAAGCCGTGGGTATCCATCCTAAAATTATAACGTTGACCATAATGTCCTTCTGGATGACTGGTAACGCCAGGTTCAATGAAGAACCCATAAAGGGTATTAGAAACGCTGCTAAAGACACCAACAGTAAGGTAATTCTCTGCAGCGACTTATCCACAATCATGGTTACTCCCCCCGACCCAGCTAAGAACTCTTCTCCACATGCTCTATTATTATATGCTCTAATTCCATATAGATTAAATTAACACTACTAGGTGATTAGCTAATGGTCTCAGATCTGGTACTTTCCGGCGCTTGGGGGTTTTTGGGAGGATTTGCCCTGGTTATTGGGGCTATTTTTGGTTATTATTTTAAGATCCCTCCGCGGATGGTGGCGGGGGTCATGGCCTTTGGTTCCGGAGTGCTTCTATCGGCGGTATCATTCGAACTTCTGGACGAAGCCTACCAGTTGGGAGGTCTGCCACACCTGGGATCGGGTTTTTTAATAGGAGCGGTAATATTTACTCTTACCAACCTTTACTTGTCCCGGAGGGGGGCCAAACACCGGAAACGATCCCAAAGACCAGCAGACTTTGAAGGTAATGGAGCAGCTATAGCTGCTGGTTCGGTGATTGATGGAATCCCCGAGTCCATTGCCCTGGGACTGACCATGATTGGAGGCACCGGCGTGAGCACCGCCACCATGGTGGCCGTGTTTTTATCCAACATACCGGAGGGCCTGTCCAGTTCAGCGGGTATGAAAAAAGACGGGTGGAAAGCGTTTAGAGTGTTTATCTTATGGTTTGTTATTGCTATAATCACTGGTTTATCTTCCATCCTGGGTTTCACTGTATTCCAGTACTTACCAACCCCCGTAACAGCGGTGGCCCTGGCCCTAGCCGCCGGAGGTATCCTGGCCATGCTGGTAGATACCATGATACCAGAGGCCTTTAGCCAGGCCCCTAAACTGGCCGGGTTAATAACGGCGGTGGGCTTCACCATATCCTTTATACTATCCAAATTATACTAGATCATGATATTTACAAAAGAAAATTATATTAAAAGAACGGAGGACAATTTATGAGCCATGAGTGTTCTTACTGCCGGAAACTGGAACCCTACAACTTCGGAGACTACTTGGACCAGACCCCACACTGGATTATATTCCTGGCACCCAACCAGAGCAACCTGGGTACCTGCGTGGTAGCTTTAAACCGCCATCACGGGACTTTGACCGGTTTAAAGCCAGATGAATGGCAGGAATTCACCCGACTGGTGGAATCCATGGAAACTGCCATTAAAAAGTCCTTTAACGCCACCCTAATAAACTGGGGCTGTCTAATGAACACCTTCTACTTGGAAGGTAACCCCGAACCCCACTTGCACTGGCACTTCATACCCCGCTACCGGAACCCTTTAGAGTTTGCCGGCCACACCTTCGAAGACCCCCACTTCGGTTACATGCGCCCCCGACCTCCAAAACAGATTTCTGACGAAGTTCGAGAGAAAATAATGGATAAAATTAGGTCGAATCTATTTTTAAAATGAAAGTTAAAAAAGAATAGAATTATTAACTCTTTTTATCGGCTTCTATATCTTGCAGGGCTTCTTCAACCTGCAAACGCACGTACCAACGTTTATCATTCAGTAACCTTTCCAGGGCAGGAATGGCACGTTGGCTCCCTATTTTACCCAGGGCCCCGGCAGCGTGTCGGCGCACACTAATATCTTCGTCATCCAGGGCTTTAATAAGAGGATCTATAGCTTTTTCATCCCCAATCATGCCCAGAGCTTCCCCGACGGCGCTACGGTAACTGTAGTCATCATCCTTTAAAGCTTCTATTAGATAATAAACGGCAATTTTGGATTTAATTCTTCCCAAAGCAATAACGACCGTGTTGCGTATTTTATTATTTTCCAGAAGTTTTATTAACGGCTCCACTGCCTTTTCATCACCGATATATCCCAATGCTTCGGCGGCGTGCAATTGAAC
>JAUYBK010000044.1 GCA_030693105.1 Methanobacteriaceae archaeon
TAGTGTCAGTCATTACCGTCTCTCTTTCCTCATCAATTATTCTTATCAATTTCGGGTTTATTTCTGGTTTATTTCGGGTTTTTCGGACAAACAGAATTTTAATAGAAATCTATATGTACAATAGTATATTATTTTAACCCGAAAAGATTATGGCCATGAAACTTATTCACACCTCAGATTTGCATTTAGGATCAACATTTAAAGTTCTTGGCGACAAATCTAAACTTCACAGAAATGACTGCCAAGACGTATTCTCGAATATTATTAATTTATGTATAAAAGAAAGGGTAAAGGCTTTGCTGATTGGAGGAGATTTATTTGATACGGCAGAACCACAGAAATCATTAGTAAAATTTGTCATTACTGAATTTGAAAGATTGAATAAAGAAAAAATTAGTGTTTTTATTTCTTCCGGCAACCATGACCCTCACAAAATGGATAGCGTTTGGCTACATTATGAGTTTCCATCAAATGTTTTTATTTTTGATTCCCCAGACTTAGAACCCAAAGAAATTGACGGATTATCAGTTTATGGCATAGCATATACGAATGATACAAAAGAACCTCTTAAGGGATTTAAAGCCGATGACAATGATAATTTTAAAGTTGGTTTAATTCATGGTTCCGTGGTTAGCGTTAATTGGGACGAACAGCCCGAAGCAGGATATAGAAGAATTGCAGAAACTGATTTAGATAGTTGTAAATTGGATTATGTTGCGTTGGGACACTTTCACGATATTTTAGAAATCAAAAGTAAGACGAGATGTTTCTATTCTGGCTCACCAGAGCCGCTAACATTTAAGAATAGAAAAGATTGTTCGGTTCTATTAATTTCGCATGATGGAAGCATTGTTACTGTTAGACCGATGAAAACAAATATCCGAGAATTTGAAACTCTTGAGATAGATTGCACAAATTTTGAGTCAGATTCTGAAATAAGAAAAATTCTCGAAAAATATAAGGGGAAGGATAAGGTTTTGAGATTAATTCTTAGAGGACTACCTTCCTTGGATTTGAATCTTGACATCGACCTTTTGTTAAAAGAATTTGATGAAAAATATTTCTTCCTGAAAATTGATGATGACATTCATTTGCCAGATAATCTCACAGAAGATGAGACGATAAGGGGTAATTATATACGACTAATCAAAGTTGAAATTGAAAAAGAGAATGACCCTGAAAAGAAAAAAAGACTGGAAAACGCTTTGCGAATAGGTGTAGGATTTTTAGACAAAAAATTGTGATAATATGGTTCAATTAATAAAATTAGACCTCGAAGGGTTTGGTAAATTTGATAAAGAAAAAACTATTCACTTTAAAGAGGGCATTAATTTTATTACAGGTTTAAATGAAGTCGGTAAAAGCACAATTCTAGAAGCGATAATGGCTTCTATTTTTAAATATACAAGGAATCAAATTGAACCATATCATAGTTGGAATGGGCATGGGATTTTTAGAACTGCTCTAACTTACAAGACAGATAAGGGCGAATTTTTTAAGATAATTACAGATTATAACTCCGGAAAAAGACGATTTGAAAAAATTGAAGATGGAAAAAACATTGAGATTTCAACCGTTGATAAAAATATTAACCCCCATTTAAAAAAACATTTTGGTTTTGATGATAAGAAAGTCTTTGAAAATACTGCATTCATAAGACAATCACAAATAGCCATATTAGAAGACAATGTGGTTAGAAACAAAATTAAGGATATGATGGAAGAAGTATTTGCTGGGCGAGCAGAGGCTTCTGCTACAAAATCTTTGGCAAAAATAAAAAAAGTGGCGAAAGATTTGTCTAAAGAAATTGAAATAATAGACGGAAATTTGATCGAAGTGGGGGCAAAAATAAAATCAGCGGAAGAAGTAAAAAATTCTATAGTAAAAAATAGTAAAGAATTTGAAGAAGTATATAAGAAATTAGAAGCAAAATCAAATGAATTAAGAATATTGGAACAACATCATAAGAAATTCAAAGAAAAAGAGGACTTATTAGGAAACAAAAAAAATATTAATGAAAAGCTAACGGGGATTAATAGAGTTCTCATTGGTGTAAAAAGAGTAATTCAAGAGAGAGAAAAATTAAGAGCTGAGATAAAACAATATGAAGGTTTTGATTGTATCTCTAAAAATGATTTCAATGAAATAAAAAAATTAATTAATGATATTAATAAAGCGGAAACTTCTTTAGAAACGCATAAAAATGTTAATACTGAAAACCAAATCGAGATAACATTGGCTGGAATAAAGAATACGCTATTTGAAATAAATAAAATCGTTGATGAGAGAGATAAAATTATAGCAGAGATAAATAAATATCAGGGGTTTGAAGCTCTTTCTGAAAGTGATGTTTCAAAGATAAAAAATAATATTCATGAAATAGCTACCTTTCAAATCTTATTAGACGATATTGTAAAGTCAAGTTCTAAACATAAGATAATTACAAAAAAAATTAGTCCTAAATATTTATTTTTATTTATTCTTGGTATATTATTATCAGTGGTGATTATCGGAATACCTTTAGCGATTTACGCTTATAAAAGATTAAAAATTGATGTTGAAATCGAAGTAGAAGATTTAGAAAAATCAAGAAAAATGCATGAATTAACTGAAA
Source organism: Methanobacteriaceae archaeon (assembly GCA_030693105.1). Taxonomy (GTDB): domain Archaea; phylum Methanobacteriota; class Methanobacteria; order Methanobacteriales; family Methanobacteriaceae; genus Methanobacterium. Next base: position 2,615 of record JAUYBK010000044.1, read on the forward strand.
AAATAACACTTCTAAATAATGATTTACAAAAAAATACAAATAAAATTGAAAATTTTGATAAGGAACTGTTTTCGCCTCAATTCGAGATGTATTCAAAATTATTAGAAAAACTGGATAATAAATCAAGTCTGATAAAACAGTTAATAAGAACGGAACTTGAAGAAGAAGAAATTGAATCGGATGATTTGGAAAATATTAAGAAAATTGGCGATAAGCAACAGTTATTAATACAAAAATCTAACAAAATTTCGAAAACAATTTCCAATCTCAATGACACACTTTCATCCAGTAAATTGAAAGAATTGACACGCAATATAAAACAGTTTGATAAAGATAATTTCATTAACAAATATTTGGAATATGATCAACTTGTTAATGAGATTGTATCAAAAGAAAACTCCATTTCTGAACTTATTAAAACAGTATTGAAAGATGATGAATTAACAACTAACTCATCTCTAAACATTGAAAAAATTGAAAATATTAAAGAAGATAAAATTGATGAATTAGCTGTAGTCGATAAGAGGCTGGAAGAATACAAACTTGTGAACTTCAATATAAATGATTTTGAGGATTTAGAGACTCTCAAAGAAGAAGTAAATTTGTTGAAATCAAAAAAAGTAGAATTAGATACCAATATAAAAACAACAACATCTCTGGTTGAAAGCCCAGACGATCTTAAAGAAAAATTTTACTCTTATGAGGAAAATAGGCTCGATTTATTAAGAAAAATTGAAGAGTATGAATTAGCAGCCAGGTTTTTGGAATTAGCAGAATCGGAAGTTCACAATAAATTCACTCCTGCAATAGTAAACAAATCAAAACAAATTTTGAAAGAAATAACGAACTCTAAATATTCTGATTTGAAAATACAGGAAGATACGCTAGATATTAAAGTTAAAGCTCCGGAAATAAATGAATTCATTGATGTTTCTTGTTTAAGCCAGGGGGCAAAAGATCAATTATTCTTTGCTTTAAGAACAGTGATGTCAGATTTGTTAAGTGGAGATACAAATATCCCTTTAATTTTAGACGATCCGTTCCATAATTTTGACAATGTAAGGTTGGCTAAAACAATTGATATAATTAAGCAAATAGCAAAAACCAAACAGATAATTTTAATTTCCCATAGACCTTATCATCAAGAGTTTAAAAATTTTTCAAAAAATCTCATTTCTTTATAAGAACATAGGATGTTAGAGCAGATGTTTAATATAAAATGGTTTAATAAAAATAGTAAGGAAAAGTGGCTTGAAGAAGGAATTGCTCTTAGCAAACTTAGAAAGTATGATAAAGCTATTAGCTGCTTTGATAAAGCTCTTAAAATAGATTCGAAATACATTATTGCAATTAACGAAAAGGGCGAAGCGTTATCCAATCTTAAGAAATTTAATGAAGCGATCAATTGTTACAATGAAGCAATTGAATTAAATCCTAAATATACATCTGCTTGGTGTAATAAAGGAGTTGCACTTAGTAAACAAGGAAAACGTAATGATGCAATTATATATTATGATAAAGCAATTGAATTAGATCCGAATTATGCAACTGCATGGGAGAACAAAGGGGCTTTATTGGAAAAGCTTGGAGAACATGAAGAAGCAATTAGATGTCTTGACAAGGCGATTGAATTAGATCCAAAAGAGGTAT
>JAUYBK010000145.1 GCA_030693105.1 Methanobacteriaceae archaeon
GGGTAAAGAAATGACAGATAAAAGTTTAATTAGTTAATATGGGCTTTATTGGGGGGCTATTAGGGGTACACGGGTTTCATAGCTGATTTAGCCCGGGATCTAAGAAAAGAATTGTGAAAGTATAAATTTGAAGAAGTAGCAAAAGCCATTCCTTTTAAGGAATTCAATAACTACCCGAAATGCTATGAATGTTTAGGGCCATGGTGAAGTTAAGATGTAAAGGATGCCGGGAAGGTTTTAGATCAAAGTTTTTTAACATTGCCAAATGTGCACAGAAGAAAGAATTCCAAGGATGTGGGGAGTGCGAAGAATTTGAAACCTGCCCAGAGTTCGACTTTCTAAAGCCGCTTCACTAGGATGCTAATCTGAAAAATCTTAGAAAGATAAAAAAACAGGGAGTTGAAGGATTCCTAGCAGGGAAAAAGCATTGATTAAAAATCCTTTCTTCCAACTCATATCTTTTTCTTTAATTTATAGAAGACAATACTAAAAATATAAGCTTAATTTAATTATTAAATTTAAGTATCTCATATTTATAAGTCCACTAAAACTTTTTCACCTTCAACCTTCACTTGATAGGTCTTCAAAGGTCTTGGAGATTTAAATAATTTACCAATGGACTTTTTAATACCACTAAAATCTGTCCAGCGAATTACATGACCATCAGCAAGATCAAACTGACTATGATGTCTGGGACAGGTCACTACAGTTCCTTCCAGTGTGCCCTGGGACAAATTACCTCCCATATGAGGGCAGCGGTTATCTGCACTATAATAATTGTCATCAACTCTGGCTAAAAGGATTTCATGCCCATTCACCTTAGCCATTATCATACTACTATCCCTTAACTCATCAGTTGTGGCTACTTCTACAAAACTCATTTTAATAATCCCCCTTCCCTTTATCTTGTTAATATTATTATGGAATTTATATCATATTTTTTTTATGGAAAGTTATCGCATAGAAATTTCATAAAGATTCTAGAGATTTTCTATTTACTTCTTTTTGTTATTTTCCATTTTTACCCTTATTTTTTAGGTTTTTTCCCGAAAAGGATATGAATTTAACTATAGTTTTAGACAGAATGAACTATCATATAAGCCTATATTTCTTTAGCCCATCAGACGCCATATAGTTAGCAACTGAGATTTGAAATACAAAAGAGATGGCCATTTTAACGTAAATTTCAACTATTGTCTTTTATTATTTTCAGTTCATTTAATGCGGCGTGGTAAGCCTGTTCGGTTATAATTTTATCGTCAAATAATGTTTTTAGTTCAAATCTAATGTTTTTTACAGTTCTTCTTTCTCCTTTATTTCTAAGATGCGTATATGCCAGAAGGATGATGGGATTTTCTTCTGCCAGATCATATATGGACACTGGAGTATGGGGTTTGGATTCGGTAGTAAACTGTGCATCAATAAATTGTAAATAAACACTTTTAACATCAGGATTAACTGGAGCGACTGCTTTCACGGTGACATGGGAGACATGTTCGTTGACTGTTTTTCGGAAGTGGTTGAAATTCACGGAATAGTTTTCCTGCAAATTTTTAGACGTGTGATTAACCACATGATTTAAGCTGTCCACAAATGTGTAAAATAGACCCCCATTTTTACCATAAATATTATCTGTTTCCGGAAAATAGGGGGTAGTAAATTCACAAACCCATTTAGCCCGATTTTGATGATCGGTTATTACCACATAGAATTCCGCTACTTCTCTTTTTCCCATGGGTAATGTTTTGAATTCTCCAATAACAATTTCGCCGGATAGTTCTTCTCCAGGAACTAGTTCATTCAAAAATTTGGTACGATAATCTTCCATTTTTCCCTGGGCAGTTATACCAAAATCTAACATTCTAAAAAAACCTCCAAATTTTAGTATAATTCATATATTAAATATCTTTTTGAAGTAATTAATCCTAAGTTTATAGAATTATTTTTAGAAACCTTCCTTTACCCCCCTCATCTTTTAAATTCAATTAAATTTTTCATAATGATTTTATTTAATATGCATACTAATCGAATTATCGATTTTGATATAATGTGGTTTTGTGTTTTTTAGCTTTGTTTTTTTTGCTCTTTCAATTATACCAGTAGGCGATGGATGCGGTTAGCATTCTAAAAAAAGATTAGGCCCAAGATCATTAAGAACATGCTCATTATTCCTACCAGGGCAGTTTTACCAGTTATCAATTCATATCAACAATTAATAATTTAGGGAACATTATATATTTTAGACACTTGCTTTAGAAAGGAAGGTTTTATTTTTAAGGAACCTTTTATTACTTAACTAGTTATGTAATTTGTGTATAAATGATCATGTGGAAGATACTATGAACTGGAATGGAAAAAGTGTCCTGATAACCGGGGCAAACGGATTTGTTGGCTCTTACTTGGCAAAAGAACTTTTAGATGATGGTGCAGATGTATACGGATTCATCCGGCCTGAGGATATGGCTGCAATGGATAAAAACCTGATAGATAAAGGAATTAAGGATAAGTTGCTGATGTTGGAAGGAGATATCACCGATATAACCTCATTAGCCAATGCCCTTGACGCTTCCCAGCCAGACTATCTTTTCCACCTGGCAGCTCAGTCCTTTGTGGAACTTTCCTTCCGCCGTCCACTGGAAACCCAGCAAATAAACTGTATTGGAACTGCCAACCTACTAGAAGCCGTGCGCATCAAGGATGTGGACACCAAGATAGTATTTGCTGGTTCCAGTGAAGAATACGGTATGGTAATATCCTCAGAAAAACAGTACCAGGATGCACTGAAAGAGAACAAATCTATCTTCCCAGAACCAGAGATAATACCTGAATTACCAGTCAAGGAATCCAACCCCCTGAGACCAATGTCCCCCTATGCGGTGTCCAAGGTCCACGGAGATCTCCTGATGCAGAATTATCATCATTCCTTTGGTATGGATACCGTGGTGTCCCGGGCATTTAACCACGAAGGTGCGGGAAGGGGAATAATGTTCGTAACCTCGGTCATCACCAACCAGATCATGAAACTGAAATACGGGGAAACAGACCAGATCCTCATAGGAAACCTCAACGCC
>JAUYBK010000045.1 GCA_030693105.1 Methanobacteriaceae archaeon
AAATAGAAGTAATGGATGCTTTTAGCATCCAGTGATTTTGTATCCAGCTTGGTTTCTGACCATGGCGGGCTTAGCCCATCGGGTCATAACAAATCCGTCTACTTGTCGCCTTTCATTTCTGTATCTTCCGATACGCACACCTTGTCTCTCAACGAGCCATAGTGGGTTTACAGAAGTATCCATCATGATAGCGGTTGTTGCAGTTAATTCTGGGACAACTATTAGGTCAATCCCGGAAACACGACCTACAACTCCTTCACGTAGGGTCTCAGTACTTCCAGATCTGGAAGCATTAATAAACCTTTCGTCAACAGCTAGATCTGCGTATTGGTCTGGATTAACTAAAAGTACATCAGGGTTGTAGAATTTTTTCTCTAAATATACTTTAGCTAAAACTACATCCTCTACTTTTAGAACTCCGCCAGTTGTTGCGCCTCCACTGTTTGGGAACCCGGCTTCAAGAACGGTCATTATGTCGGTGTTCTCTTTCCGCAGCATCCTTTTTGCAGCTTCTTCTATTTGGGCTTGTCCTAAAATGCCTAACCAATCCGTTTCTTTGGCTTCGTCAGTCATTTCAGCACCAGTCCCGTATTTAATAACAGATAAATCGAATGAATCGGTTATCTGCCTTACGACTGGAATTTCAGAACCCTCTGCAACTTCAGTAGCGAAACCAGTTGCATAATCCCTAGGAATACGTATTGAAAACGTATTTATAGGCATTGGGTATACAAAACAAATATCTCGAAGTTTAGATGAACTTTCGAGATATTTCATAATCTTTCTTTCTAGGTAGGGCTCTGTTCGTATCTGACCAGAGGTGTACCCACCTTCAGCAAAAGCTTCTATTTGCTCCATAAATATCACCTCTATTTAGCGTGGATTAGAGCCTTGAAAACTTCGCCATTGCTGGCATCTTCAAGCGCTCTACCAATTGTTAGTTTAATGTTTGCAACGGACTGAGTAGCATCGGCTGGGATGGCTTTAACAGTTCCGTCAGTTCCTAAAGCTACAGTATCTCCGTATAGAACAGCCCCGTCGGCTATAACTTCTAAGACACCTTCATTGCATACGTTTACATTGTCGCCTTCTACTGCAAGGCTTTTCCCTGCGTCTACGGCTTGAATGATTCCAGCAAAACCAACGTCATCATCTGTCGCTAATCTTACTTCACCTTCATCGGTACTGAATGCAACGGCCTTACCGATAGCATTAGCTAAGTTTGCGCCCGTAAAGACGAACTTTATGTATATTCCTGGTTGAACTTGCATTTATCTCACCTCTATGAGTGTTTGGAGAATCCCATGTAGCTTTGACCTTCGACCTTATCGTTAGATTTGCCTTTAAATACTAGGTCATAAGCAAAGATTTCGTGAACAAATGCCTGTTCTACTTTGGGGTCATCATAATCAAGTTCTTGACCTTCTGTAAACTTTTTGAACTCTTGTGTTTCAGGCACTTTGCTTTCTCCTTCTTTTTCCTTTTTGAACTGACCTACTAATGCCTTTATTTCTGATAGAGAATCAACTTCCATAAGTTTTTCGATCTCTTCATCCAATTCAGCTTCGTCAATAAGTCCTTTTTCAACTTTAAGTTTAGCCACTTCAGCCACTTCCCTTTTTTTTGCCCCTAATTCTTTATCGGACAAAACCTGGGAAGTTTTTGTAAATTTTTCTTCAATTTCGGCTTTTTCGCCTTCAATTTTGGCTTTCTCTTCGGTTAAAGCTAATTTGTCAGCTTCAAGCTGTTCTTTCTCGGCTTTCATAGCCTCGATTTCAGCGGTAAGCTTTTCTGCTTCTTTTTTAGATTCGAAAGCTTCTTTTTCGGCAGAAACGGTTCTTTTTAATACTCCGTCAATATCTACGGATTGTGTGTCTTCCTGAGACATAACATTTCCTCCTTTAATATCTTCTTTAATTAGTTTATCACTAAACTGTTCCATGAAATTCATGGCTGACGCATGTGCGTCAGGGTCGGCTCCGCGCGTAACAAGAGAAAGTTCGTAAACTTTTACATCTCGGGCTATCACGTGAGCTTCATTGAACAAATGATTACATTTTCTAAAATCTTTTCCACATTTAGAACATTCTGGGGTTAAATCAAACCCTATACTCACATCTCGTATTTTGTTTTGTTGAACTCCTTTGGCAATGTCTGGGTCATCTATGTGGGCTTTATATTGAACCCCGTCTTTGTGTGTGTCGTTGTTGTATGCTACTTGGGCTTCATCGACTAAACCTACAATGTCTCTTACACTGTAACTGTGGTCTATTCGGAGTTGAGCGTCGTGAAGTGTTTTTGCTACACTGGATAATTCGCTTTTTGGCAGTTCTATGATGTCTTTGTATTTGCCTTCATGCACTGCAAAACCACCGATGGGTAATCCGCTGTTTTCAGCGTATTCGCCATAGTTTAATTTTGCGTGGGCAGAGAATTGAGTTGTGTTCCCTGTGGGTTGGATATCTTTTGCCATTACATTCCTCCTCTCGGAGTTTAAAATTAACACTATTTTTCTTGCACCAAATTGCAACTCTTAAAAATGAACAGAGTTGTATTAAGAAAAAGTCTTAATTGTACTAATTATTTGGGTCTATTTAAAGGTAACGGTTTTCTAACTACTATTTTTTGTATTTATATACAAATAGCCCCTTTTTGCCGTAGGTAGCCTCGATACTTTCATTTCCGGTGAGTCTTTTTGCAATTCTGAGGGGGTTAATTCGCACCTTCCCGATTTTGTATCTGGTTATAATGGCATCGTTTATTTGGTGCGCCGTCATTTGCCCCCCGTTTTCTTTTAGGACAGTTATTATAATTTCGTTCAAATGTGCATATGAGGTTATTCCTGGCATTTTAGTCCACCAACTTTTTTAGGGTAATTCCCTGTTTGTCTATTAGCGACTGGTAGTGTAGTTTAGTCACGTAGTTTAGTTTTTCTTTTTCTTCAAGGTATTCTTTATAGAGCTTGGCTCTTTGTTCACTTGTTAGGTGCCGGTAGGAAATGATTGGCACCCCACAATTTTCGGCAGTTCCGGGCTGGTTGTATGGAACTAGGTCGCCTTTTTTGAATTTGTAATTGATTTCGGGTATCCACTTGTACATTATTGGTAGGGTTTGCTCGCCCCAGAGTTTGTCTTCTCGGTAGTGTTTGTCGTCGTTCCAGAGGTTGAGAATTCTGGCCTTCCAGATGTTTACGTATTCGTTGCAGCATAGGGAGTCTTTCATATATCGGAATTGTTTGCTTACGGTTTCATCGTCGTATAAGGTTAGTACCCACTCAGGGCCGTATATCGACAAATCGACGACTCCACTTTTATATACGTCTGCATCAAACATTTCGACAAGTATTTTGTTATCAAAGTCTGATAATAGGTTATATTTGTCGTTAACAATTATTTTTTCACAAATTATGGATAGTTCACTGAAAACGTCGAATAAAAACCGCTCGCTTCCTCCCCGAATGGATATAACTCCAACAAGTTTCGAATACATAATACCACCGTTTAACGTTTTGCTCAAAAAGGCATGATCTAAAAAAACTCAAGGTCTAAGGTGGTGAGTTCTTACTGTGGTATCGCAATAGATGCCACACCCTTTCTCCTTCAAATCAATACAAAAACTAAAGTCTTCTCCCTGTGAATGTTCTCCACTATATTTAATTCCATCAATAGCACTGCGCTTCATTAGAACACAAGACCCCGTAACATCTACTGGGATGAGGCCATCTTGAAATTCATAGTCGTCGTCTGTTATGTGAATAAA
>JAUYBK010000047.1 GCA_030693105.1 Methanobacteriaceae archaeon
AGAGCTGCAACAATTAACATCTGCAGCATGGTTAAAATACGATGAAAGAGGTCATCAGTTCCAAAACGGCTTAGATAGAATGTTTGGCCCACCCAACCCCACCAAATCACGAAAAATAGGGGTAGAGACTCCATTAGGCCAGTGAAAGAATAATTTTTGCTAAGATTTAGGGTTAATAATGAGATTGCTGCTACAAAAATCAAGTCAAAGAGGAGTTCTGTCCAGTTGGCGTGACGATCTTTATCCCGATCTTTGGTAGAGTTCAACTTGGGTGGCTTAATCAAGCCTCTTCGAAGATTCATTTTATCATCTAATCTCTTTATTGTAGAAGTTGATCTTAGATTAGGACCGTAAATACTTTAAGAAAAAAATAGTTAGTCCCTGCGTTTGAGGGACCACGCAGCCAGAGCTAAAAACAGTATGGCGAAGATTACCAGTGCCAAGATATCCGGCCAGATTCTATCCAGCCCCCCCAACCTTTGAGCATTACTGCGAGGCAGGCGTCCACGGCATAGGTAGGTGGCACCAAGTAGGATAGGGGTCTTAACCAGTCTGGTATGGCTTGCAGGGGCCAAAATACTCCTGAAAGTAAAAAAGCAGAGGAAAACAATTAAAATTTACAGTTATACCGCCTCATGAAATATTTCAGAAATCCCGGATCCATATTAAAGATACTATGGACCGGGCGGAGGCTGAACTTAATCAGGTTTACGAGAGCCAGATCCCACAGGTCCCTGCTCCTATATGGTTGTTACATGGTCAAGAAAAAATTGTGAATAAGGAATTGGAAATTATATCTCGGGCAGAGGAATCTCTTTTTATCATGAGGGGGTTAATGTTTCCGGAAGAACCCATTAGACTCAAAGCTAATCTGGAAAAATCAATGAAAAAAGGGGTAGATATAAAAATGTTAACTGCACCCTCGTGCTGGGTGGATCATGTTGAAGTTCCCACCCAGAAGATCATTGAAGATTTACCATTGGAAATTAAGTTTTTTCCGGTTCCTTTCATTAAACTCATAGTTAGGGATAAAAAGGAAATGTTGATAGCATTCTGCAAGTTATCAGGGAACACAGCATTGTCTGAAACAGCCATCGCCATATGGAATCAATACCCGGAGTTTGTAGATACAATAACTGGAATTTATGAATTCATATGGACTTCAAACTTCTTTAACCAAGAATTTAAATCCAGATAACCATTAAATTTATCAGGGAATATTAAGAAAACGAATGGGTAAGAATGGATTACTATGAACATCATCTGAATAATTTAGAATTTGAGATTAGCCTTATAATGATATAAACACTAAATAAAACTAAATTTGATGTAACGGGTTTTGAAATGAAAGCACTTTTATTTGTAACGGGAAGAGGTGTCGGAGGCGACGCCGTAATAGCTCTTAACACGGCCCTGGCACTATCTGAAAAAGGTTTTGAGTGTGAATTTGCACTTGACCACCAGGCACCGGGTTATCTATTCAAAAAAAAAGGTATTTCGTGGCATAAGACCAACATCCCCCAGGCAGGAGGCCATGCTGCCAGTAAAATGACCATCCTTAAGGCTGGGGTTAAAACGCTCAGAGCATCCAGGGAAGCTGCAAAACTCTGTCGAAATGTGAAAACAGATGTAGTGGTGGGCGTTATTGGAGGTGGGGCTATAATAGGATGTACGGCGGCTAGAATGGCTCGAATTCCTGCGGTAGGAATGGTGGCCACCCCTACTGATTCCAAGATAGTCTCCCAGATGACTACCACTATTGCCCTACCAGAATCACCATTATTCGGTTACCAAACAAAGAAGAACCTTCATTCTTCCTATTTGCCCATCAATCCAGATATCACTGGGGGAAATAAAGAAAACGCCCTTAAATCTATGCCTGATACTTTCAATGAAAATCTTCCGACTATCTTATTTTCATCAGGGTCCACGTTGTTCGAAAAAATGGCTAAGGCCCCATCAACAGTTAAAGACAAGATAAAAGCTAATTTACTGGTAGTTGGTGGTTCTCTAGAACAGGAATACGAAGATTACCTACAATCGGTTATGCATCTGGGCTACGTAGACAACCTATCTGACCTTTACCAATTGGCGGACTTGGCAGTTTTATCCGACGATGGGTTGATGATCCACGAAGCTTTGGCATGTCAACTGCCCACTATAGCACTTAAACGGGTTAAATACGGTCGTTACCATAATATGGCTGGCATATTTCCTGGTGCTGTTCTGGAAAGTGACTTAGATGACCTCTCAGAGAAGATAGTGCAGTTACAAGAAAATAGGTTGGAAATAAAGGAAAATATCGAGGGGTATGCTTGGAAGATACTGGAAACACCCTTACAGATTGCCGAAGTGGTCTACCAAAAATATGGAGAGTACAATTTAAAAAAAATTTAATCTCCTTCGAAACAGGGTATGCAGACTATTTTCCCGGATTTAATTCGGGAACGATGCTCAGATACCATTTCACCACATATGGAACACTTTTGGGATTTGAAAATTCTGGCCTTTGGTGGCAGTTTCAGCTCCACCTTTTCTATTTGGAATAATTCTTCTAAAGGCATTTCCACTATCTTCTGTGATATTCCTCCTGTGATTGTTTTTAGTTGTTCTTTTTCTTGGGTTGAAGCTGTTCCATGGGATATTTTATCCCGTAAGGGGCCTAATTTTGGTTCTAATTCGTTCATGTCAAAGGAACTCTTTAACGAAAACCTTACTCCCCTACTGTTTTCTCTATTAAAAAACGTGTATACCTGTTTACCGTAGTCTTGGAATATTAAATTCCCTTTTCCCATGGTGCACCCACTAACCACCTGCACGGCGTCCACGGCACAAGTGTCATTTTCTACAATGGCCACTATCTCTTCGTCGGGAGCTCGCTGATGAGACAGTTCTTCCATAGCGGCCTGGGCAGCACGATAGCCAAGGGCTGAACCAGGACAGACATGTCCGTGAAAGTTGGTAACATCTTTAAATGATTTGTATTTTCTTAAATTGTTTTGCATTAAATTCACCTAATATTTGCTGAAAAACCGCAGCATTTTATACACGGCATCGGTGGAGGGATGAACCTCAATAAAATCATCAAAATCATGGGTTTTATAACCGTCACGAATCATTTTCGCCATATATGACATATTAGTTCTTGATGAGGGGGAAATAGATGTTATTCCATTTATTTTACCATTTTCCACATCAACTGCCACTTTAGTCAGCCCCGTCATCCCTTCCAGGGTTCTCCAAAATGATCCGGGTCCTGCTGAACCAGGGATGGTTCCAACTGTCCCAGATTCTAAGTTTTGTGGGCTGAAAAAGCTAACATCGTAGTACAATGATATGGAATAAGGTATTAAGCTATAATCTACAGTTGAAGAGATACCACAGGCATTACGGGCAGCTGTTACTCCCTCCACTCGGGATATGGGGGTATTGCTCACACCTCCAATTACATCACCGGCAGCATAAATGTTAGGATTACTGGTCTTCATTTGTGGGTCCACTATTATTTCGTTTTTTTCTCCTATTTCAACCATTCCCTTCGCTACTTCAGAGTTAGGGGTTAGGCCGGTGGCCAGTAAAACTTCTCCTTCCCAAGTGCCTTCTGTGGTTCGCAGCCCTTTAGTGGTGATCTCTTCTATACTGGTTTTTTCCATAATATCCACATTTTTCAGGAGGTTTTTCTGAACGTAATTTCGGATATCAGGGTCTAACTTTGGCAAAAAGTAGTTTCGGCAGAATACTTTCACTTTAGAACCAAGAGAAGAGAATATGTTGGCAAACTCAGTGGCTATCACTCCGCTGCCTATAATTAACAACTTTTCGGGGATTTTTTTAAGATAGGGAATTTCAGCGTAGGTCATGGCATTTTCTGCACCTTTAATGGGTGGTATACTTGCCCGAGACCCCGTGCCAATAATCAATTTATCATAGAGAATTTCTTCTTCGCCTACTTTCACTGATTTTTTTAGGAGATGGGCTTCTCTTTTAATGATCTCAACCCCGGTACTTTTGGTTTCGTATTCCAGCACCTTCTTGATTTTCGTGGCGGTCTCTCTTACCCCCTTGGTGACTTTAGAGAAATCTATCGGGGATACTTCATCAGTTATTCCAAGGCTATGGTAGTTTTGAGAGTCCAGATAGAATTTAGCAATGTCGTTTAGGCCGCATACTACCATACAACCCTGGTGAAGACATTTACCCCCTACTTTGTCTTTTTCTATCAGTTTAACCTCTTCGCCTAACGCTGAAGCTTCCATAGCTGCTGATCTGCCAGCCGGCCCTCCTCCAATAACCACTATTTCCATTTTCTTACTCTCCTAAAGATATTTATATGGTGAGATAACCTATTAAAATAACAAACCTACTATTTATAAAAAATCAAATAGGTAATAGATGGTGCATTCTTAAAAACTAAACTTTTACTTGAACTTAAATCAAAAATTTAAAGGTGATCTAATGTGTATTGCAGCACCAGCCCAGATACTGGAAATTAATGATAATGTGGCCACCGTAGACTTTGGTGGGGTCCGTCAACAAGCTAAACTCGATCTTGTGGAAGATGTGGATATAGGACGATACGTCTTGGTCCACGCTGGTTATGCTATTGAAGTTTTATCGGACCAGGAAGCTCAAGAATCTCTGGAGGCTTGGGAAGAGCTTCTGAAAGTTCTTGATGAAGAAGAACAGTCCTAATTTTTTTTCTTTTCTTTTTATTAAATTCTATTTTTAGTAAATGGAAACTCTTTTTACTCCGGGAATTTTTAAAAATTGATTGATTAATTCTCCTTTGACGGGTTTCTCGGTAATGAGGGTTAGGCGGGGATATTCTTCCAGTTCAGGATCTCCGGCGTGTGCTTGCCTTATGCTGATGTTTTCCTGAGAGATTAGATCAGTTGCTTTGGCTACTATGCCCGGGCTGCCTGCTTCTGCTTCAATTTCCACCACTCCAAAACCCAGATCGCTAGCTACATTTTTTAGAAAAGCTCCTGCCGGGGATAAATTAGCAAATATTGATTTTAAGTCTTTATCAGATAATATGACGTCTACTGTGGCTCGAATAGCTCTCCGATCTACGTTTGCTGCCCTGGCCAAGGCGATGTCACTTATTTCCACGTCTTTACAGTATATTTTCCCTTTTTCTCCTACTCTGAGCCCTAATTCCACTATTTTCCGGGCCACTGCCATACGGGCCGGGAATTTTTCAAACTTATGCTTGATGCGATCCCACATTAACTAATCACCCTTAGTTTTTTTTTATCAGTGCACCTATATTTAACTTTATGTATAAATTTGTACAATAAAGGTTTAAATAGTACATCATATTACATATTTGACAGTGAATAGTAGGTGATCAATATGAAAGGCTGTGAATGTTTTTGGTGACATAAAAATTAATGACGAACCTAAAAGAATCAAACTTAAATTAGGATCACCATTCGAAGTTTTTAAAAGGATGTATCATGATTCAGATAGTTCCTTTTTATTAGAATCAATGGAAAGTGACAGTGGATTGTCTAGGTACTCCATGATAGGTTTTAGGCCTATTGCTATCATTAGGGCCCGTGAGAACTTTTTGGAAATCGAAAATGGTAATGAAACTCACCAAATGGATATCGAAAATCCGTTTGAAATTATTAAAGAGTTAATTAAACACGGAAAAGGAAAAAAAGGATTCAGGGGGGGTTTAGTAGGCTATGTATCCTACGAGGCTGCCCGACACTTTGAACCGG
>JAUYBK010000063.1 GCA_030693105.1 Methanobacteriaceae archaeon
ATCATCAGACGCCCTTAAGGTACCCACCGGACAGACTTCCAGACAACTCATAGTCTCACAATCTACACAGAGGTTAGGGTCATAACGCAGGTGCCCGTTGACCATCTTCAAGGCACCTTCCGGACATTCATCCGCACATAAACCACAGTTGAGGCAGGATATTAGTTTACCAGTGACTTTTTCTCCGGGTTCTAATTTGTGGATCTTAACCTGGAATTCCTCAGTGTAGATAGCCTGGTTGGGACACTCCCCCAAACATTTAAGACAGCCAGTACATTTCTCTGAGTCTATGGTGCAATTTTCAATGGCACCCACCGGACAAACGTCTTCACAGACCCGGCATTCGGTGCATTTCCCCTGAGGTTCCACATCCACTATGATAGCTTCGGTGGGGCAGTAATATTCACAGCGCCGACATAAAGTACATTTTTCCACATCAGTAACCAGACTGGTTCTTTCGACCAGTTCGTCCTCTTTTTTGGACCTTAAAGGAGGTTGTACAGTGAGGTTAAGAGACTGCAAGAATTGAATTTGACGGTCTTCAATTACATCATAGGCATCAATACGCGCCTTTTCTGGACAGGCCGGAACGCATATACCACATCGTGCACAAATTCCCTTAACTACACCCTCTTCAATGGTTATATTGTTAACGGGACACGTAAGTTCGCAAACTCCGCAGGCATTGCATTTAGCCCGGTCCACCACGTATCCCCCATATCTATTCTTGAAAATGGCCCGGTTGGGACAAGCATCAGCACAGGCCCCGCAAGTGATGCAACTAAAAGCTTTACCGTTAACTAGACGTATAGCTCCGGTAGGGCATTCGCTGATGCACTCCCCACTGCCTTTACATTTTTTAGTTGTTAGAAACATGAGCAATACCTTCCCTTATTCCTCCATGATATTATCCTCATTTATATCTTATTCTTTAATTTGACTGGGAGTAAGGTTTCTCCCGAATAGTAGTTTTCCAAATATGATACCCACGGCACAGGCTACAAAGCCACTGGCCAGAGGTGCGTCAACGTAATAAGGCAACGGGCCCAGGAAATAAGCCACTATCAAGGCAACGATTAAAAACACCACATAGACCGAGGCATCAAATTTAAGTTTGCTTTGGGGGTTTTCCTTAATCCGGGTTCCCAGTACAAAGCCCAGTAAGAATCCCAGGATAAGGGGTCCAGGGTAGATGATCATTCTTGGGCCTCCTCTTGGTTTTCTTCGAATTCTCTAAATCCTAAGAAGGTTATTACCACGGCACTTAATCCCACCATGACCTTCAAACCCACCACGAAGTTAAGGTAGGGTATTATTCCCGCATGGATGGGGTCCGGGTAGTCAAAGATGTTTTTGAGGAAGGTGGGGATGATACCATACAGGTCCACTCCCAGGTTGTACAGGTAAAATCCGGAGAATATCAGTCCGGCTACCCCCAGTAAAACGAAACCTAAAGCCCCAATACTCTCTATTGCAGCTAAAAAGTCGTGAGATAAATGAAATGGACTTTCTTTAAGTCCGTATACTATTAAACAGAATATAAATCCTGCTGCAATCATTGATCCGCCTTGGAATCCCCCTCCCGGAGTGATATGTCCCCCCAGTATGGTGAGAACTCCTAAACACATTATAACCATGGCCGCAGGGAATACGAATATTTTAAGTATGGTACTCATTTATTTACCCCCCATTTGGACTTTTCCTCTTCCAAAGACCAGCAATACTGCTACCACCGCAGTCACCAGTATAAGGGCTTCCCCCAGAGTATCATAACCCCGCCAGTCAAATACCACGTTAGTTACCATGTTGGGGGCTATTCCAGTACCTACCCAGTTGTAAAGGTAGCTTATACCCGGATATATCATGGATTTAAAGTCGTGAATTGATTGGAATAATGCTACCGAAAACATGAGCAGGGAAAATCCCATTATTAGATTTTTAATTCCTTCAGACATTTAAACTCCCCCAGTAGAACAGGACAATTACTATGGTCAGTGCCAGGACAACGTAAAAGGTCATGTTGAATAACGAGTCATTCTGTTCTTTTTTTAGTCTTGGCATGAGCGGCATAGACAGTATCGCAGCAAATAAAACCACCAATACCGCCACTATCATTAAAACGTTGCTGACCAGCCTCAACATGATCAGGGCGACCAGTAACGATGATATTAATGTAATCTCTGCAGTGAGCATGGCAGATGTGGATACATTGGTCACCGGCCCCTCGGAGTCAGCTTCTTGAGCTTTTTTTATCCTTTTAACAATCAAATCATAGAAAGTCATGGCATGCCTCCTGCGAGACTGATAGATAATGTCTGCAGAAATCCCGTGACTAAGTGGGGGAACAGTCCAAAAAGTATACAGACTGCCAGAAACACCAAAAGCGCCAGTATGGTTGCCTGGGGTATCTTTTCGTTTTTTATTTCTAGTTCTACCGGTTTCGGTCGCATGTAAACGGCATGGAAGGCTTTCATGAAGGTCATGAAGGTCACGATACTCATAAGTATCATTATAACGCCTAACTCTGGAAGTCCAGCTTGAATAGACGCCTGGATGAGCATCAGTTTACTCTGGAATGCATTCAGGGGCGGTACTCCGGCCATGGCAAACCCGGCTAATAGTACCAGTAGCGCTACCAGGGGTGTTTTTATCATCATACCCCCCAGCTTGCGGATGTCGCTCTCACCAGTCTGATAATATATAGTGCCGAATCCTATGAACAGGAAGGCCGTGATTAAGACCTCGTTAACAGCTTGGAATAGTCCGGCAGTTATACCATAGGCCGTTCCCAAACCTAAACCAAGACCTATATAACCCAGTTCGCCCACGGCTAAAAAACCGAACATGCGTTTTATATCAGTTTGCAGGAGGGCCATGGTGATTCCCAGGATCATGGCTAAGAGAGAAACTCCCAGGATTATCATCTGGGAGATGGGTAGGTAAGAGAATATACGCAGTATGATTATTCCCAGTGCCACAAAGGTGAATACTGAAAAGGCCTGTAAAAGGGCTGCTCCGTGTGGTAGGGCTTTACTGTATATGGCTGATTTAATGGTGTGGAACGGAGGTAGTCCGGACCCGTATAGCCAGCTGAATACGATTAATCCACAGGCCATTAAAATAACGGGGTTTTGAGGGTTTACCATTCCACTTTTTAATGATGAAATAATGTCCGTAATGTTAACGTTCCCGGTAACTCCCAAAAGAAGTGCTATTCCCAAAAGAAGCAGTGGAGAGGCTATACCTCCCAGTATCATGTATTTAAGGGCAGTTTCGTAGTTCCCCTTCACTTGGGAAACCAGTACTACTCCTACCGTGGCCAGGGCAGCAATTTCAAAGAATACATAAAAGTTGAAGATGTCATCAGTAAGGAGTATAGCCGTTAGGGAAGCAACACCCATAAACATCATGAACCCATAAACTCCAGAGGGCCGTTTGGTCTCAAATAGTGACACCATTATGGCCAAGAAAGCCACCAGGCCCAGTATGAATATGAAAAGTTTCTGGGCACCCTGGAAAGAGTAGGTAATGGCAGGGTGGAATGTTTTCAAGGCAGTTCCAGTGATTAAGGACGGTAGTCCCGTGGAAAGAGTAGGATTCTCTGTCAGGGGAGCATATCCACCAAAGTAGTGCATTCCATAACTTGCCAATATGGGAAGTAACGGCAAGATAAGAGCCAGTGTTATAGCAATCGCTTTTATGGTGCGGTCCTTTTTATGGAGTAAGTTTAAAAACAGAGCACATATTATGGGAACAATAACCATTAAAGGTATCAAGAGGTCCAATTCACTGCCCCCTTATTAATTTATCTTGGCAAAGCCCCCTATTGGCAGCTTCAATGTTATAAAGATTATTTAACAGCATTTGATTAATCCCCCAGAATTTTGGATGCTTTTAGGGATCCGTGTTTCTTGTAGAGGACCATGATTATCCCCAACATCACGGCCATGGTACTGGCTCCGATTACAATACTGGTTAATACCATTGCAAAAGGAAGTGGATAAGCAGCGTTCTGGGCAAACCAATCCCGAGCCATGCCCGGTAAGTAGATGTAGACAATTCCTCCGGGTTTGTAACCCATGGCAATGAGAAACAAGTTAGTCCCATCTCCAATGAAAGCCAGGCCAATCACCTTTTTTATGAGATTATCGAGGAATACTGCTGCGAATATTCCAATTACGATCAGGGCTCCTGCTGTGAAGAGCGACGCTAGTTGTGTGTCGATGATCATTTTAATCCTCCACCCTACGTGTTTTGTAAACTGCCAGTGCAATGAATACTGGTACAATGGCCGATCCCACAATGGCTTGGGTTAAGGCCACATCAGGGGCTAGTAGATACTGATAAAGGAAGGCCAATGATGCTCCGGGAATACCGGTCAGGATGGCTGCCTTGAGGAGGTCTCTCTGCATGAGAGCTAATATCGACCCCAGGACAATGATGATCATTAGTATGTATTCAATCATTTTGTATCCTCTCCATAGTAAAATCCATTGGCCATGGCGTGGGATGCAAAGGGCACTAGAACAAAGTAGACACCGGCCAGAAGGGGCTCTCCCAGGACCAGTAAGGCCAGTATACAGGCCATGTCCGCCACCCCCAGAATGTGAATCCGGGCATACAACACTCTTTCCAGGTTGTCTTTATATCTAAGGATTCCGAAAGCCGCTAAAAGTACTAAAACGGTGGATAGTAAGAGTAAAATCGATTTTATAATGGTAAATACATCATCCATTATTTCCACCCCCGTAACACTCGGGCGAATGCTATGGTTCCCACTGGCCCCAGGATCACCAAAGCAGTTGCTATATCCTTGCAAAAGCCGATCTGATAAATATTTTGGACTATAATGAGAATTACAGCCACAGCAATACTCAAAGCTGAGGTACCCACCAAACCCATACCTATAGTTTTACGGGTGGCAATCCGCATACAGGCAACGGCAAATATGGCCAGTGCCGCCAGAAGAATGTATTCCGATATTAACAGTATACTCATTCTAACATCCCTCTAATGTATGTTTCAAACGGAATAACGTCTTGATTTTTGCGGGCAACAATAGTTGCTACCTTTAAAACCTGATTTTCCGAGTCCAAGTCCACGGACAAAGTGCCGGGAGTCAGGGTAATGCTGTTGGCCAGTATGGTCTGGGAAATAGGTCTGGTAAGCACCGTGGGTATTTCCACGATTACTGGCTCCACTTTACCGTTTAAAATTCTAAGAGCTACGTCAAAAGTGGCCTTTATAATTTCAAATATCAATACAACGAAATAGGCTATTGCGTAGAATATTCTTGTGATAAACATATCAAACTAGCCCCTTAAACAATCATGATGATAATCGATGCACCATTACATGGTTATGCGATAAAACCTTTAAAAAAGAGTTCTATTTAACCATGATC
The DNA here is from genome assembly GCA_030693105.1 of Methanobacteriaceae archaeon. Taxonomy (GTDB): domain Archaea; phylum Methanobacteriota; class Methanobacteria; order Methanobacteriales; family Methanobacteriaceae; genus Methanobacterium. Next base: position 5,405 of record JAUYBK010000063.1, read on the forward strand.
AATTACAATCCTCCATTATAAAACATGATATATAAATATAACTAAATAGTTTTCCTCCATTTCACGTGAGTATAATATGGTCAGCTAGGTTTAGTAAAATAGATTTAGAGGACTTACCAGTAAAACCAGACGATCCCCATTACCCATACCACCGTTAATATAAAGACGGTCTTTTTACCGAATTTCTTTTCTGAGAAGGGACTGAAAAGTTTTACCCCCCTTCCTGTGAACATGTCTAAGGCTATGTGGCTCATAGAACCTATTAAAAATGCAAAAAATACGTAATACGGATTAAAATAATAGGATGGAATTAAAAATATTCCCAACAATACCACTACTACATAAAAGGGCACTATTTGCTTGTTTAAAATAATAAGGCCCAAAATAACCAATATTATAGCTAAAGAAGGGCCTATTGCCACAGAAAAGTTAACTAATAACAGAAATGCACTGGAAGTGAACAGGGCTAATAAGACCGATATGATAATTACACCGGCAATAGAGTGCATTAATCCGCGGTGAGAAGATACAAAAAATATTAGGGCCATTAAAATCAAAGTTAAGCCCAGAATCAGTGGCATTTTAATTATAAAAAGAACCGTTGCCAGAACCAGGCCTGACGAGGCTAATAATAATAAGTTACGGTTGCGTACCGGATGGTCCAAATCCACTATAGAGGCACCCACCACCGCCAGTGCCAGATAAAAAACGTTGGGCAAAAAGGGTGAGGCCACTAAAAGAGAAATCAGAAGGGAAAATAAGAGGTGTTTTTTATAAGAAGGCATGGTATCGTTAACCAAGTATAATTTTTAATCAGAACACTTTAAATCCAAAGTAATTCAAAAAAGCCAGCATCTGGCAATGCGATCTCTCCGGACTCCCCGGATCAACCCCACCATTGCGAGAGACAACTTCACAAGTAACGGCAGGAATTCCGGCTAGATTTGATTCATCCTCCAAAGCACCGGAATAAAGAGTTCCCGC
>JAUYBK010000066.1 GCA_030693105.1 Methanobacteriaceae archaeon
TAGTGCCACTTCCATGGCCGCTGCGGCCCGAGTGATTTCTTGTTCTTTAGAAAGTTCATAAGTCAGGGGATGGTTGATATAACACTTCACTTCTCCTTCGTATCGGTTAATACCCACCCTTACCATGTTAATATCTGTAAGGATGTCCATTTTCTCTTTAATGGCTTTGGAACTTTCCTCCACAAAATCTGCACTGATCCGGGTTAATTCCGCATATTCCGGGTCAGCAGTAGAGTGCACAATACGCTCTACAATTTCCCTTTCTTCCGGTTTTAAGTGTTTGATCTTATCACCAATAAGTGATCTGACTATTTCTCGACTTTTAGTTGCTATTTCACGGCCTTCTTTGGTGGATGCACCCATAAACATGAATCTCACTTACCTAAAACTATATATTCAAATTTTTCCTCTTTCTATAAGTTATTTTGGTAATGGTTCTTTAATTACCCCGCGCAATTTCACAAAAAGTTAGTCAAACTATATTTTTTTAAGGGGCTGTAAATTTATTGGAAACTGAAATTATTTATCTAAATTTTTTATTCAAATAATCATACATTCCAGAAAGAAAAATAATTGTAGTTAAAAAAAATTGCAAAAAACTTCTAACATCCCCCTAACTTTACAACTCATTTTTAATAATTTATATTAACTAAAACTCCCATTAAGACAAAAATTTATAACATTCTTGGGATAGAATAAATTATAACATTGTTTTTTTTATTGGAGGTATTAAAATGGCAGAACAAGTAAGTGAAGTAAAAGGTCAAGTAATGCAAACCATAGCTACCTTGATGACCACCGCATTCGGTCTAATAGCAGCTTTGGCATGGAACGAGGCAATTAAAGAAATAATAAAACAAATGTTACCCACAGGAAGTGGCATAACTGGGCTTTTAGTTTATGCATTGATTATTACAATCATCGCAGTGATCGCCACTATAATCATAGGCCGCGCCTTAGGCAAACCACCTGTCCAGGAAGTAAGAGTCGTAGAATAGGGTCATTCCCTATTATTTTTTTCTTCTTTTATTTGGAATTAGCTATACATTCTGAATCTATTTTTTGTTCAAAAATAAATAGAGAGTATTATATTTCTAAAATAGATTATATTTGCTTATCAATCTTCTAAAGTAGTCACGTAGGTTTTGCTCAGCCGATCCAGATAGCGGTCTCGGGATCCAACTGCAAGACCAACGATCAAATCCATAAAAAGCGGAATCCATAAAAATTTAGATATATTCCTCAAAAGAGACTTGCTATAGCCCATATTCCCCTCCGACAACATAACCTTAATTTTCATCAGGCTTTTACCAATGGTGACTCCATATTTTCCTTCTAAGTAAGTGAAATAAGCAACTATAATCAGTCCGGCTAGTATGGGCCAGTAATTGAGTGCCAAGTAAGCGCCAGTGATTGCAAAGAGAGGATAGAGCAGTGCATTAAGAACCCATAAAAATAGGGTGATTATCAAAACATCTATCAAAATCGCCACAAATCGTTTACCCCACAATCCAGGTCTTTGATCTTCCATATTGTCCACCCTCTATTAACATACCCGTGGTACTGGGTCAGCAATGGGTGCTTCCAGTATCCTCTTACCCCCCAGATGAGTTTCCATTATAACAGGACTTTCCGGGGTAACTTCACCTATTATTTGCGCATCTTTACCATATTTATTTTTGCGAATAGCTTCCAGTACATCTTGAGCTTTATCCGGTTTCACACCCATAATAACTTTACCCTCGTTAGCAACTTCAAAGGGATCTATTCCCAGCATCTCGGATGCGGCGTTTACTTCCCGTTTTACTGGTATTTTTTCCTCGTGAAGAAACATTCCCACTTTAGATTTACTGGCCAGTTCGTTTAGGGCATTGGCAATCCCTCCCCGGGTGGGGTCTTTCATGGCACTGACTCCGCCCACTTCCAAAGCGGCCTCCACCATTCCCCATACCGGAGCTACATCGGATTTTAAATCAGTTTCAAAGCCAAAACCTTCCCGGTAGGACATTAAAGCTATGCCATGATCTCCTACGCTTCCACTGAGGATGATCTTATCCCCTACTTCCAGGCTAGAATCTCTGGTAATCTTTCCCCGAGGAGCGATTCCAATTCCGGTAGTACAAATAATCATTTTATCCAGTTGGTCGTGTTCCATGACCTTGGTGTCACCGGTTATGATGGCCACACCAGTTTCCTGGCTGACTTCGTCCATGGATTTAATAATAAGTTCCAGTTCATCTCCAGAGAAACCTTCACTGATGACCATGGCATTGGTTATGGCCAGTGGTTTAGCTCCCATGACTGAAACATCGTTAACAGTCCCTGCCATGGATATACGCCCTATATCCCCGCCAGGAAAAAATATGGGGTCTATAGTGTGGCTGTCAGTACTTACCACGATTTCATGTTGACCTAAAGGTATGGTAGCACCATCATCCAAGTCCTGCAGACCTACTCCGTCTTCTACTTGTTTATTAGTTATATTGTTTAAGATTATATCCGATATTAGGCCCTGCATTATCTCTCCGCCGGCCCCGTGTGACATTTCGATTTTCATGGGTTCACCAGTACATATTAATTAATAAATGAGTTTAATACTAAGTTTCAATCTTTTATATTCCTGGGAATTACTTGATGAGAAAATAGATGGATATTATTCTCTGATGGTGAGGTTGGAGTTTGAAATATTTAAATCATATGCCTATCTATCTATATATTGGACAGTGTAGAAAAGTATTATATAAGTCCCGAACCAAAAAGTTCTTGTAGAAATACTGCTTATTTCTTGTTCTGCTTTATTAAAATACTAAAGGCAGGGCATTTTGCACAAATTTAAGTTGAAAATTTAAGTTGATAGAGGTGAAATAATGGCAATATGGCAAGGTAAATCTGTTAGAAAGCCCACCGGTGGACGCTCCAAGAGCAACCGGAACAAAAGGAAAGTAGAATTTGGCCGCGACCCAGCGGAAACCAAAATTGGAGAAAGAAAAATAAAAACCATCCGTACCAAGGGTGGAAAGAGCAAACTCAGACTCACCAACGACCTTAAAATTAACGTGGTTAACCCTGAAAATAACAAGATGGAAGTAGCTGAGATCATGGGTGTAGTAGAGAACCATGCTAACACTCACTTCGTGAGGCGTAACATCATTACTAAAGGTGCTGTCGTGGAGACCAACTTGGGTCAGGTTAAAGTAACCTCCCGACCTGGACAGGACGGCATGGTTAACGGTGTGCTTATTGCGTGATCTAATCCAAAAAAAAGCGGATAAATTTTTGGAGGCCGTCAATAACGACCTCCCGTCAGGTATGGAACTGGAATTTGAAGGTTTCTTCCAAAGGGGTTTCTTCGTGACTAAAAAACGATACGCCCTCATCCAGGATGGGAAAATCGTGGTCAAAGGCCTGGAGCTGGTGCGAAGAGACTGGGCACCAGTAGCCAGGAAAACACAGGAAAAAGTTTTAAGAGCGATTTTAGAAGAAGGGTCCCCTAAAAAGGCAACAAAGATCGTTCAAAAAGTTATTGATGATATTAAAAAGGGCAATTTGGCCCTGGAAGACCTGGTGATAAACACCCAGATCACCAGAAACCCTGATAGCTATCAGCAAAACGCCCCCCATGTTATGGCTGCTAAAAAAGCCATTGAAAGAGGTAGAAAGGTTGGCAGAGGTTCAATAATGCGTTATGTGGTTGTTAAAGGGAGATCTCCCATTAGCCAGCGGGCAGAACCACTGGAGGATGTGAATGTGGCAGATTATGATCCCAGTTATTACATAGAAAACCAAGTCCTGCCAGCCATATCCCGAATAATAGAAGCTATTGGATATTCTCCTGAGGAAATAGTCCATCAAGAAAAACAAAGCAGTCTGGACTCATTTTTTTAGTTATAAATTATTTCATGTGAAAATGTAGGAAAAAAATAAAAAAGGCGATACAATATGGGAAAAGCTGTTTTTTTCGATATTGATGACACTCTCTATGATACTTCTGGTTTTGCTAAATTAGCCCGAAAAGCGGCTATCTCGGCCATGATCGACGCCGGCCTGCCTTTATCCCACGAAGAGGCTTATCTACTTTTAAGATCCATAATCAAAGAGAAAGGTTCCAATTATAATAAACATTTCAATGTGCTTACCCAACGTGTTTTTGGTAAAGAAAAACCTCTTTTAATTGCTTTAGGGATGATTACTTACCATAATGTTAAGTTTGCACTTTTAAGACTTTTTCCAGATACCCTGCCTGCTTTAATCCATGTAAAACAGGAAGGGTATCATTTAGGAGTTATATCCAATGGCCTGGTAATAAAACAGTGGGAAAAACTCATCAGACTGGGCCTACATCATTTTTTTGATGAAATAGTTACATCAGAAGAAGCTCAGTCGGAAAAACCAGACCCCGAGATATTTAACCTGGCCCTGAGACGTATGGGGTGTAAAGCTGAAAAATCCATCATGATTGGAAATAAGTTTTCTGAAGATATTTTAGGTGCCCTTAATGTTGGAATGTCAGCCATATTAGTAAATTCTAAGCTCACTAAACTCGAAGAGGATTATTTAAAAAAGAACAACTTGAAAATCGACGTGGTTCCGCATATAGGAGAAATCAGGCAAATTCTTTAGAATTAGGTGATTTTTATGAGTTATTATCATGATTATAAGATGGAAAAAATATTTGAAGCCCTCAAACAACCCAAGACCATTGAAGATTTACAACTTTCAGAAGGGTTTATAACTGAACTGATTTTGAAAATAGTTGCTGGGTACGGGACCGTAAAAACCAGCATTATAAACGAAATAACAGGAATACACTGGGATATTTTGGAAAAAGTTATTCCCCGGCTGGAAAAAGATGGTTTTTGTGCCACAGTAGGTGGAGGATTCTTATTTTCCAGTGTAGAGTATACCGTAACCCCCAAAGGGCGCGAAACGGCCAGGGGAATCAATGAAGATAATCCCTACATTGGTGTGGCCCCCGTATCTTACAATGATTATTACGAAGTAATGGAAGCGCAGATGAAAGGACGTTATCCAATAAAGATCCCATCCGAGGTTGTAGAGGGCACATTTAAAGATGTAGTGGGAGTTGAATATGCCAAAGAAGCCATTATCGAATCCTGCATAATAGGTAAAGGTATTTTTGTCTACGGGCCACCCGGTACTGGAAAAACATTTACCATAAGTAAAATGCCAGATTTACTCCCTCCATTGATAATACCCAAGTTTATCGAATTTGGGGGAAAAATAATACAAATTTATGATCCAGATTTCCACAAGACGTGTGAAGAACAACCTTCAGACCCCCGTTGGGTTAAAATACACGCACCATTCGTTCTAACGGGTGCTGAACTAAATTTAAACAAGTTAGAAACCAACTATAACCCTAATAAAGGTGTGTACGAAACTTCGCCCATTATAAAAGCTAATGGAGGGATTTTGCTAATTGACGATTTGGGGAGGCAAAGAGATGACCACGAACTCATCCTCAACCGGCTTATTGTGCCTATGGAAAACAAAAGAGACGTGGTTTACGTCCGAGGGATACCGGTGATTGTGCACTCTCATTTCATCCCGGCATTTTCCACCAACTTGGACATCAGTATCATGGACGAGGCTCACCTTCGCCGAGCTCCTCTTCATATTTTTCTCAAAAACCCGGAAATAGAAGAGGTGAAAGAAGTTTTCCGCCGAAATTTAGAAGAACTCCAGGAAGACTATGAAAACAACGTCCTGGACCGATTCATGCGAGTATACGATTCTAAGAAAAATGAGGGGGAAGGATTAAACCCCAGCTTTGCCCACGCACGTGACGTGGCCCAGATATGTCAGGCCGTCCGTATCAACCAGGACAAAAATGTAATAGATGTGGATGTCTTAGAAGAAGCCCTTGATAAACACGTTTTAATTGTATTGCAACGAATGAAAATAGATATTAGCCAGATAACCAAGAAAACTCGTTCTTTCCGCATTAAAACTCCAGAACTTGAAGCTGTTTCTAAGGCTATAATGGATTACGGATCCATGGAACTGTCCTATGAAAAAGACGCATTAATTGCAGATTTGGAAGAAAATATCACTCCGGTGGAGTTAGTTAATTACCTGCACAGATTAGGCATTCCAGTTGAAAGAATCGATATAATTGCCGAATCAGAAAAAGAACTTCGCAAAACCATTATGGGGTGGTAAACTTTAAAAAAAATTACTGGCTAAATTTATTCTTTTAAATAAAAGTTTAGGCGGTAAAAAAAATAAGTACTATATCTATTTTTCCAAGTCTGCAAAACTATTTATTAACTAAGGGCAAGGTATATAGAGAATGTATTAAATTATTAGAGGAGATTTTATTTGAAAGATTATTATTACGGATTTATTGGGGCTTTAGTACTATCTATCATAGTTGTAGCCATTTCATTATCATCAGGGAGTGCCAGCGTCGAAAAAACTCATTTTGACAATGGTGAAATATCATTTGACTATCCATCCCAGTGGCAACAAATCAATGTTTATGAATCTCAACTGGTTGCTTTTGAAGATCCTAAATCCGGAATTAAACTAACTGTGAGTCGCCAGGTCCCCCCTAAAGATTGGACTCACGGGGAAAATTTCACTAGCAGCCTATCAAAATCAGCTGATTTTGGATTAAAGTTATTAGCGCAAGAAAAAATCAACATCAATGGTAATGACGCTTATCAAAACACTTACGAACTTAAATCTAACAACACCACCACACATAGTAGAGTGGTCTGGTTGGAGAAAAACGGTGCAATATACAGTATAATTACCACTAGTCCCCCGGGAGGATGGAAAGATCTCCTGGGAACCCAATCCATTACTAAAAAAGAGATAGACTTAGTAATAGAAAGTTTCGCTGTTTACAATTTAACTCTCCCCTCCACCGCTGTGTGGGGAGAGATCTCAATACCATCCCAAAATTTAACCTGGAAAACACGTTCAGATACTGTGAATGCTGAAAATTCAGTTTACCATTATCCGACAAGCGTTTATCCTGGATTTAATGGAACAATTGGTTTTCTGGGACACCACACAATGTATTCTGCACCCTTCGCCCGTATTGACCAGTTAAAAAACGATGATCAACTTATAATAAATGATTACTTAACTCAAAAAACATACACTTACCAAGTTACTTCTGTGGGGGACATTAAATGGGATTACAAAACCAATCCCATACAGTTCCCATTGGGCAGCCCTGATTTGACTCTGGTTACTTGCTGGCCGCCAGGAAGTGATCAAGGAGCATTCATGGTCCATGCCCATCTTAAATCCATAGGCCCCTTTAAAAATTAGAAAAAAATATTGAGTGATAATATGGCAGATTCAATTGTAATAGCAGGTTCATTAATTTATTCTCATATAATTCCCCCATTAATGGGTTTCATAGGCATTATCCTGATATGCAGCGGGATAATGGACCGAAAAACCAAATATACTATTGTAGGAGTGGCCCTATTTATCTTGGCAGGCTTACTGCCATTCCTTATCTTGCCTTTGGTACTGGGAGTATGATTTAAATAAACTTTTTTTATTTTCTATTTTGAATATTACATGCAGTCTAAATAGCTCAGATCACTCATTAAAGCACCTCTATTTTCAAGTTTTAGAGATGCGATCTGGGATGCAAAAATACCGCACTTTTTAGGGTCAATTGATTCCTGTCTTTTAGTAACATATGCCGCCATGTAAGTATCACCTAGACCAGTCGGATCTGTTGTTTCATGAGGTGTAACTGCAGGAATTCTGTAGGTTTTGTTCTTTTGACTAGAATAGATCAGTGATCCCCTATCTCCTAAGGTTATAACTACTTCTTCCGGACCATCTGCTGCTAATTTTTGAACTATTTTTTCTAAATCAGAAACTTCAGTGCCCATGATCACTCTAGCCTCTACTTCATCCAAGAAGATAACTTTAGAAAGATTTAAAAATTTTTTAAAGTTTTTCCAGGGCCTTAAAACCACTTTATTATGTATTAAATGCCTTAGATAACCCTGAACACCTAAATATATTGGTTTTTTAGTTTGGTAAAGATATTTGAGAGTCTCCAGTGGTATATCCCCCGGAGAAAGTGGAGATACTAAAAAAGCATCAAATTGAGAAATATCGATACTTTCTAACTCATTGGCGGTTATGGAATTACCGGGCAATCTAGCCTTCTGCCTTCGCTGATTAGGATCCTTCGACGGATAAAAATTTTCAAATTCAGCAGTATTATCCCTTAATGAAGAAATAATATTAACAGTGGGTGGAAAAATGTTTAGAAGATATTTATCCCCTCTACCGACCGTTACCAGAGCTGTGGTTTTTATCCCCAAGCTAGCGAGGACTCCGGCCTGGTAATAAACAGGGCCTCCCGTGGATTCATAGACAAGTCCATCCCGGCTAATGGTGTCCTTGGTCACCGGGCCCAGAAGCAAAAAGCTGACCATAATTATCTCATTGGTAAAAACCCTAAATAAGTTTTAGACTAGTTTTCAAATCCGAGTTTAATTTCCCATTATGAAGAGCAGAACCAATCAGAACTTTATCCACCCCCATATCAGGGAGTAATGAAAGTTCATCCCCCCTAATACCACCGCCTATGATTAATGATGTTTCAAGTCTCTGAAATTTGGAAATTAAGCTCATATTTATACCACCCCGAGTTCCTACCTTGGATATGTCCAGTAATATGGTTTCTTCCGGTTTTATTTCATTAATTAATTTGCTGATCTCTTCAAAATCTAGTGAAAGATGTTTGCTGAAGATTTTTCCATCCTTAACATCTACACTCAAAATAATTCGTTCCTTATGGGCAGCTTGGAAGATTAAAAGAAGGTCTTCTCTTTTTTTTAAAGTTTCGGTAGCAACAATAACATTAGTGGCAGATTTAAAAGCTTCATTCACCATATTTAGATCATAAGCCCCGCAGTCCAGCATCACCGGAAGAATCTGATTAATTCTTGATACTAATTCCATGTTAGAACCCTTGCCGTCAATAGAATCCAGATCAGCAATATAAATTCGGTTAGCACCACCTTCTTTCAGGGCTCTGGCAATCTTTTCTGGATCCGATGATTCATGAAAGATCGTTTTAAGTTCTTGGTAAGTATCTCTTTTTCCAGACTGCCCTGAAACAGCCTTACCACCTTTTACATCCAAAACTGGAATGATCATAAAACCACCATAGTATTAGCAAACGAATTTATTCCTAACTAAACAAACGATATTAATAGGTATTTTACATTATAATAAATAAGACATAAGATTAATTATCTAAAAGGTGATTTTTAATGATAACTAAGGATGATATACTGGAACAGGTACAGGAGAAGGATGTGGAGTTCATTAGGTTGTGGTTTACTGACCTTAACGGCATCCTGAAAAGCTTCGCCATAACCAACGAGGAACTTGAAAACGCCATGGAGAGGGGTATGGGTTTTGATGGATCCAGCATCACCGGATTTCAGGATATTGAAGAGTCAGACATGATTGCCATGCCTGATCTGGATACTTTTACTATTTTACCTTGGAGGCCCCAAGAGAAAGCCGTGGCCAGGATGATCTGCGATGTGCTGCAGCCGGGTGGTGACCCCTATGAGGGAGACCCTCGCTACGTTCTTAAAAGAGCACTGGCCAAGATGGAAAAGATGGGGTTTGACCACTTCTACGTGGGTCCGGAACTAGAATATTTCTATTTTAAATCTTCCCAAAATCCCGAGCCATTGGATCATGGAGGATATTTTGACCTTACACCCCTTGATTTAGCATCAGACCTCCGTAGAGATACTGTACTGGCCCTTAAAAAGTTGGGAATTAGGGTAGAATATTCGCACCACGAGGCTGCCACCTCTCAGCATGAGATAGACATGCGCTACGATGACGCCCTAAAAATGGCCGACAACATGGTAACTTACCGACTGGCCGTAAAAGAAATAGCTGCCAAAAACGGCGTATACGCCACTTTCATGCCCAAACCCATTTTCGGAGAGTACGGTTCCGGTATGCACACTCATCAATCACTTTTTAAGGGAGATAAAAATGTTTTCTTTGATACCGATGACCAGTTTCACCTGTCCCCATATGCCAAGGCCTATTTAGGCGGTGTTCTAAAATATTCCAAGGACATAATATCCATCCTGGCTCCCTGGATTAACTCCTATAAACGACTGGTACCGGGATATGAAGCCCCAGTTTATATTGCCTGGTCTCGTAATAATCGATCCGCCCTTATAAGGGTTCCGCAGTACCAGGTCGGCCGGGAATATGCTACCCGGATCGAAGTTCGCTGCCCTGATCCTTCTGGTAACCCCTACCTCCAGTTGGCGGTCATGTTAACTGCCGGACTCAAGGGAATAGAGGAGAAGTGCAAACTTCCAGAACCCATGGAACTCAACCTCTATGAATTAAATGAGAAAGAAAGAAAAGAAAAGGGTATAGAAACTTTACCCTCCACTCTGGAAGAGGCCATATGGTATGCCGAAAAATCAGAGATTGTTAAGGAAACCTTGGGCCCGCACTCTTTCCAGAGGTTCATCACCTTAAAGAAAAACGAGTGTGAAGAGTTCAACCGTCAAGTAACGGACTACGAGCTAAAGAAGTACTATCCGGTGCTTTAAAATATAAAAATGGTGTAGGGGTCAACCTTCCACCATTAATACTAAATTCCAGTTTTAAAAAGAAAAAATAATACTAATTACATAAATGGAACCACTATAACTATCTTTTTAAAGTTTAATACTCCTTAATGAGTATTAATTTACGAAGAAAAATATTAGTTCTTACAATGTAAGAAAAATAAATTTTATTCAATCCCCTAGGAGGAAAGGATCCTATGGCTGAGATCCCTACTGGAGTAAGGAGGTTAATTTGATTCATTAGTATTTAGGGCACCTAAAGAGGAGATACGTTTGATTTTGAGTAATAGATGCCCTCTTCTCTTTTTAGAGGCATTTATCCCCGAATGTATCTACATCCAGGGAATGTGTTTGCCATAGTGTGTCTGGTAGACAATAAACTAGTTGGAATTTATCCTATAAATACTTTTTGAGTAAAAGGTATTACTTATTAGATAATAATATTAATATTTTTATTACTATAACGAGAAAGTTGATCAATATTAAAAAAAACTAGTTAAAAAAATAAGACCTAATTTTCCAATTGATTATCAATAACCATCAAAGCTTGTGCAACTGCTTCTTCTGCAATTTTTTCATCATCTGCTGATGAAAGATCGTCTAAAACAAGTTCAACAGTCAAATCGACATCCAAACCGTCATTATATACCAATTCAATGTTTATATCAAGTTCTGAAATTTCTTTTTTAGATACTTGGGATGAAATATAGTCCTGGGCGGCTTGGGCCGCCTCAGTTGAAATTTTATCAAGTTCGGGACTGTTAAGTTTCCTCAATTACCCATCCCCGGTTGCACTCCAGTAGTTTGCATGGCTTCCTGGATTGATTCCTGCATTTCCTGCAGTTTCTTCATGACCCGTTCTTCCTGACGTTTGACTGTTTTTCCTCGAAGTTGTAAAGTTTCCAGTTTTTCTTCAAGCTCCTCAGTCAGAGCTACTTTTTCAACCTTTATTAAAAGGTTACCAGCAGTTTTGTAAACGTCGGCATCATCTTCTGCTTTTTTTAATTCTTCCAGAGCCTTTTCTGTTTCGCGGGTCTGCAGATCCACGTTCTGTTTCTGCATGGATATGGCTTGGGCTTGTTGTTGCATCTGCTGGAACTGGGCCAGTTGATGTTGAATGTTTTGGGGAATCTCCATTTTATCACCTCTATATTTGATTTTAAAAAGTTGTTTTTTAATTAAGAATCTTTTAGTCCTATTATCTTGGCAGCTAACATAATCCAACGTAAATAGGAGTTTATGGATGCTCTTAGTGATGTTGAATCACTAGCTTTGACTTCTAAATTGAGTTTTTTTCCTTGAATACTTATATTACTGCGCGTTCGGGAAGATGGTGCCGAAGCTATTTCGGGTTTTATTGCCTCGAAGATTATTTCTGCCTCTTTAGGAGTTTTTAATTCAATCTCAAGTTGAATTTCAACTCCCTTTAGAATTTCCATAAGCTACTCCTTTCCAATCACGCAAGTATATACGGGGCCTGGTTAAAGTCCCTTTATTGTCGTAAAATTCCATAACCGTCCTTTCGTTTTTTATCTTTTTTATCCAAATTAAATTAGAATTCGGAGCCTCTTTTACCGTCATCTCCAACACAGGACGTAATATAGCAGCCAGTGATGATAATTCACACTGAATACCTAAATCTCCAGTATCAACCTTTCCCAATGGGGGAGAAAGGTCCGTACCAATTAAAAGGTAGATTTCAGCTTCATCGCCACCCTTATAAAAATCTAAACGACTGGGGTTACCATTCCTCTCAGAAATAACCATTACCTTGTTAAAACCGAGTTGTTTGGCCTTCATATACACTTCACGCAGGCTCATTTTACCCCGATTTATGTAGTGGGCCGGTAAAACTCTTTCCAGAGCACGGCCAAAACTACGGGTTTTTTGTGATGGTTTCCGGGAGGTAGTAATCAACATAACCTTTATCTGGCGTTAACTGACCTTCTAACCGGAGGAATTTCCTTAAAGAGGATTCTGTATCGGCAGCTAGGACACTTGGATTCAGTGTATCCTTTGACATCCACCAAAGTACCACACTTAGAGCACTTGTACAACTTATAATCCTCCCACAATCCGTTTTATGTTACGGGCAGCAGTCTTTCCCATGGGGGTGGATGGCATGTAAGCTCCACCAGTAAAGACGGTGTCACACTTTCGGCACTTCCA
>JAUYBK010000068.1 GCA_030693105.1 Methanobacteriaceae archaeon
CGGTAGCAACATCTTCAAGACCGAAGTGATGCGGCCTTTCTCCCTGGAAGAACTTTTAGAAAAACAGGTGCAGGACTTGAGTGGTGGAGAACTGCAAAGACTAGCCGTGGCTGTTTCATTATCCCAGGAAGCAGACATCTACCTGTTCGACGAGCCCACTGCATTTCTGGATGTGGAACAGCGTCTTAAAGCTGGTAGAGCCATTCGTAGAGTAGTAGAAAGTAAGAATGCCGCGGCCATCATCATCGACCACGACATCGTGTTCATCGACTACATCAGCGACCGGGCCATGGTCTTCTCTGGCCAGCCCGGGGTGGAAGGTCATGCCACCAGTCCCATGGCACTGCGTTCGGCCATGAACCAGTTCCTGTCCGAGGTGAAGATCACCTTCCGCCGGGACAAGGAGACTAAAAGGCCCCGGGTGAACAAGCTGGACAGTTACCTGGACCGGGAGCAGAAACAAAAAGGAGAGTATTATTATCTGGATAGTTAACTCTCTTATAATAAAGTTTATCGACTGAAGCTACCTATATTACAATTAATGGTGGTAAGATGAATCTGAATTTGATAGCAGCGATTTTATCCTTAATTGTGGTGGCCGTTGGCCTGTAAGAGATTTTTAGTCTGGGTGATCACTCCGGGTCCAACTACCTGAGCGTGATTGGCTTCTTCATGGTATTGTTACTCGAAGTACTGGCCATACCCCAAAAAGCAAGAATATAATATCTAACTTTTTTTTAAATAGAAAGAGTTAGGGATCCAGATTCCCTATTTAAACTATCTTAAATCTTCCATTCCTTCCAGGAAGCACTCGGCGAAGTATTCCACCTGGGTGGTGGGTATGGAGAAGCTAACCCGTAGGTAGCGGTGACCGAAGAGTTTGCTGGTGTAGGATCCTTCCCGGGCGAATATCTTTCTATCAATGAGGTATTCGGCCATTTCATGGGGTTTAACTCCGGTGTCTATCATGTCGATGACCATCATGTTTGCGTCGGAGGGATATACTGGTAAATAGGCACCTTCCACCTGGTCCACGGCCTGTTTGATTATTTCCTGGTTCTGACGTGTGGTTCCTTTGATTTTACCTATCCATTCTTTTTTAGTCTCAATGGCAGCTATGGCTCCTTTCTGGGCAACAATGTTGGTTCCCAAGTCGTTGATGACTATGGAACGTATGGAGTTGATGACTTCGGGCATTCCTATAATGGATCCGATGCGCATCCCCGCCATACCGTAACTCTTGGAGAAACTGTACACGGTGATAGTGTGCTCTGGTGCGATCTTGGCCAGGAGTTCATGTTCTCTAGCAAAATCACGATAGGTGATGTCATGTAAAAGGTAGATGTCATGATCTTCGGCAATATCCTTAAAGTCTTTGCGTTCTTCCTTGGTGTAGGATGATCCTAAGGGGTTGAGTGGATCCACCAGGGATATCAACTTGGTGTTCGCGTCCAAATTCTCCCTTACCAGTTCCGGGGTGAGCTTAAAGCCACACTCCGGGTTGTAGATAGGGATGGACTTCACGTGATCACCGAATCGGCTGGCAAAATTATCAATAATCAAGTAGCCGGGATCGCAGGTGATGGTGTTGTTCACTGGATCCAGGATGTCGTTAGTACTAAGGTACAGGGACTCCGTGGCACCGGCAGTTACCAGGATGTCGTATTCACTTCCCAGGCCCAGATCATCCATTATGAGTTCCTTAAGTCTAGGAAAGCCCTCTGGCGGAGGGTACTTGCAGTAATCTTTCTCATTGATACTGGCCTCCATGGCCTCCATGACTCCAGTTTCATGATGGAGGTGGTTGGTATTCTGGCCCATCCAGATCAGGTCCGGGTCGTTGAAAAGGTAATTGAAAAATTCGTTAGCTGTCTTGAAGCCCTTAGGCAGCAACTTGTTAGGTCTAGCATACTTTTTAGGTGAAATCATAATCTCACAACTTGAATTTAATTTGAGGGAAAAATAGTTATCCCATCTATGAAAGTGTTACCATAAGCCTTCCAAGGTCATGGTATAATTAAATTTATCTCCTTTAGATTCTTTTGTTTAATTTGTAGTGAAGAATCATTTAAAATTATCTATAAGGTCTAATGTAGGCCAGAGTCCACAATACGAAAACGAGTGCGCAGTCCTTCGGGGCGGCTGCGGTGTCTTTTTAATACAGCGTATCGTTCTCCGTTCAGGTCTCCCCGGTCCAGTTCCACCATGATCTTGCTGCGGTACTTTAGGATAGTCCCTCCCACTGGTTCCACCACACCTTCCCCATCAAAACGGGAGTAAACATGGTTGGTTATGACCACCGCCACGTCGTATTTACGGGCGATTCTTAAAAGAAGGCCCATTTGTTTACCCAGTTCCTGGTTTAAACGGTGCGAATCACCATCATGGACCCGGTAAAGGGCCACTGCCGAGTCCAAAACCAAAAGGTCCACCTTTTCACCAGAATGTAACATCTCTTCGATCCTTTTTAGGGTCTGGTCCTGTTCAGCAAAGGTATTAGGTTCAAAAACTATGATATTGGCCGCAATTTTTTCAAATTCCGGGCCAGATATCTGTTTAACCCTTTCTATCGATAAGCCACCCTCGGTATCAACATATATGGCTTTTCTTTCATTTTTAGCACATTGCACCGTCAGGTTAAGGGTGACATTAGTCTTGCCGGACCCAGGAGGCCCGTAAAACTGAGTTATACATCCTTTTTCCACACCCCCACCCATTAAATTGTCCAGGGGGGATGCAGTAAGTATTTTATCATTTTTCTGGATGTTAAACAATTTTTTCAATATATTCTGCCCCTTAAATCTGTTGTAATTAACTTTAATTATAACTTTACAGGTTAATATCTGTTAAGAAGTAACTTATTATTACCGGAATTAATGTAAATTCAGATAAGACCGAACTTGATCTAAGGCAGCTCCGGCCCTTAAAATCTCCGGAGGCCAAGAAGTCAAATCCATCACAGTGGACGCAACTCCCGAACAATCCCCCCCATCTAAGTACAGATCCACCTGGTCTTTAAGTTGGATCCTAACTCCATCCAAAGTAGCAGGAGATACCTTACCTGATATATTAGCACTGGTAGTTGTTATTGGAAATTCTAAAGATAACTCTCTGCAGACTGGACTGTCTGGTATTCGAACCCCTATTTTATTTGACACTGCTGTTATTAAGGTGGAAATTTCTTTCTTCTTCTCTAAAATCAGGGTGAAAGGGCCAGGGAGTAGATCTTCCACTAAATTAACTGTATTTGTATCAATTTGAGCCACGTTTCCCAAATCACTAGCACTGGACAGACAAATGGATAAAGGTTTTTCTCCCGATCGCTTTTTAATTTGATAAACCTTTTTAACAGCTTCTTCTATGAAGATATTGGCCCCCAGGCCGTACAGGGTGTCAGTGGGATAAACTACTGTTCCTCCCCTTCTCAAGACTTCCCGGGCCATTTCCATTTTTTCGGGCTCCGGTTGGTTGGGGTTTATTTTAATGCAGTTCATGGCAATTTTATCCAAAATTTATATTTATAGATGACTATAATTGACATATGCTTAATAAATTGCGTCCCCGTCTCCAGAGGTTTATCGACCCTCTGGCACGAAAAATGGGCATAAATCCCAATATTATAACTATAATAGGACTTTTAGTAAGTTTTCTATCTGCCTACCAATTCGCACGTGGAAATCTACTCTATGGTGGGTTTTTAATAATTTTAAGCGGGTTTTTTGACATTATAGACGGGGCGGTGGCCCGAAACCACGGTTCGCAGACTAAATTTGGGGGAATATTGGACTCCACTGCCGACCGATTTGCCGATGCATTCATCATCATTGGAATTATCGCCGGGGGATATATTAACTGGATCTGGGGAGTTCTAGCCCTGCACGCCACCATGAGCGTGAGCTACGTGCGGGCCCGGGCCGAGGTAGATGGGGTTAAGTGTGACGTTGGCTTGGCTGAACGGGCCGAGCGCCTGGTTATCCTGGTGGTGGGTGCCTTCCTGGCATACTTCCTTAACCCGGACTTCATGGCCCTATCCGTCCTGGTGGTCATGGTCCTGGGATACTTTACCGTAACGCAAAGACTGTACCACTCCTGGAAACAGCTTAACAAACCCTGATTTTAATTTTAAACTTTTTATTTCATCAAGGGACCTGGTGATGGATAATGGATGCTCTCGCGAGAATAGATAAGGACCTTAAACTTTTTGAAAAAAATATAAAAGAATTAGAGTCCATAAAAATGGGTGTAGCAGAAGAAAAGATAGTGGACATGGCCCGCAGCTATGCCCAGGACACCACCTACTACGTGGAAAAAGAGGATTATTTAACTGCCTTCGGGTGTATCACCTACGCCCACGGGCTCCTGGACGCGGTGCGCCTAACTAAGAAACTTATTTAGGGGATTAATATGGTGAAGTTATTTGGCCGTGAATCCCGGGTAGAACAACATTTTAGGGAACACGCCCAGCTGGTTTACGAATGTGTTGAAATGCTTCAGGAACTCATGCCCTACTTCTATCAAGGCGACTTCGATGCCCTGAATGAAAAAGTAGTTGAAATGTCCCGAATAGAACACCAGGCGGATGAAGTTCGGCGGATTATGGAAATTGAATTTTTCAAGGGAGCTTTTTTACCATTCGACCGGGAAGACCGGATTATACTGGCAGAACTGGTAGATTCTGTGGCCGACATGACCCAGGAGACTGCTTATGGAATATGTTTAAGCCGTGTTCAGTTCCCCCCTAAATTTGAAGACGACTTTAGAGAGATGGTTGATGCAGTGTGCGCAGCAGCCCAGGTGCTTAAAGAATGTGTGGAACTCCTGGACCAGGACCTGGCCAAGTCCATAGCTAAAGCCCACGAAGTGGAAGCCAACGAAGAAGCCGTGGACATGATTGAGCGAAGGATACTAAAAAGACTTTACGACGCATACCGGGACGGAGAGTTTGGGATCTTGAAACTCCTGGAACTGAAAAACACCGTGATCCGGCTGGGTAACATTACCGACCGGGCGGAAGACGCTTCGGACCGGGTGCTCATTATGGTGGCCAAAAGGAGAGGCTAGAATAAATTCCTCGGGATTAAAAAATGCAGAAAATGATTTAAGATACTTACTAAACCGTGGTTATCGAAAAACCACTGCTTTGAACTTTGTAGCTGGACACTACCTTTTGGATAAAAGCCAGAGAAATTACCTGGCCCGT
>JAUYBK010000074.1 GCA_030693105.1 Methanobacteriaceae archaeon
TCGGTCTTTCGATATTAACCGACCCGGATGTACTCCTGAAAAAATCCAGGGAGGAGTTATTGGCGGGTCCCTTATACAGGGGAAGCTGAAAGTCGGTGAGGAAATAGAGGTAAAACCGGGGATTCAGATTAAAAATAAAGGTAAAATGGAATGGGTGAATCTTACCTCCGAGATTACCGGACTGGTAGCAGGCGGAGAACACGTGGATGAGGTGGGGCCCGGCGGTCTAATAGGAGTGGGAACCAATCTCGACCCCGCACTAACCAAAGCAGACTCTCTTTCCGGTTCGGTAGCCGGTAAACCCGGAAGTCTGCCGGACATCCTCCACGAGTTTACCATGAAAACCCATCTACTGGACCGCGTAGTTGGTACCAAAGAGGAAAAGGTAGTAGAACCTATAAAATCCTCAGAATCACTGATGATCAACATCGGAACCGCCACCACCATTGGAGTGGTGACCAGCGCCCGTAAAAAAGACGTAGACGTTGAACTCAAACTGCCGGTTTGTGCAGAATCAGGTCAGAGAGTGGCCCTAAGTCGGAGAGTCGGTGCTCGATGGAGGTTAATAGGTTATGGTATCATCAAATAGGGAAGCTCTGGTGGATGCCAATTTTTTATGACGACCACCCAATTCCAGGTGGACGTGGTGGTCGAATTAAAAAACATACTACCCTCGTATAACCTTTACGTTCCGTCCTTTGTTGTGGAAGAATTAGAGCATATTAAAAAGAAATCCAGGGGTAAAGCTAAAATAGCAGCTTCTGTAGCTTTAAAGATCGCTCAAAGTCCTCCTTTCATGGTTAAACATATGGAAAGAGGCAAAAAAGAAAGGGTAGACGATGCTCTATTAAGGCTCTCCTCGGTGCTGTGCACCAACGACCGGGAGCTAAAACAAAAGGCCAGGGAAAAGGGTATACCCGTAGTATATCTTCGTCAAAAAAGATACCTAAGTGTAGAAGGGCACTTGAATAGTCCCTAAGAAACTTAAATATCATATTATCACCACTTAAGTGGATTTAATTCGGAAGGAGGAAAAACATGAATCTCTGGAAGGACCTAAAATGCGGACCATCCGCCCCCCAAATTGTATACGCAGTAATTGAAATACCAAAAGGATCCCGGAACAAATACGAGTACGATAAGGATATGGAGGCCTTTGCCCTGGATCGAGTGCTTTACTCGCCATTCCATTACCCGGCTGAGTACGGTATAATTCCACAGACGCTCTATGATGACGGAGACCCCATGGATATCATGGTAATGATGGACCAGCCCACCTTTCCGGGTTGCGTCATTGAATGCCGGCCCATTGGGATGATGAAGATGATAGACGGTGGCGACCACGACGATAAGATCCTGGCCGTCCCCACTCAGGACCCTCGCTACCAGGAGATAACTGACATTGACCAGATTTCTCCTCACTTTTTAAAAGAGATCGTCCACTTCTTCCAGGATTACAAAAAGTTGGAAGGCAAAGAAACCGAAGTACTGGGCTGGGAGAATAAAGACGAGGCCATGACGGCCATCGAACACTCCATCAAACTTTATAAGAAGATGTGAAGTGTCTTTAACCTTAATTTATTACATAAAAAACCATTAGAGGGATTAGTTTGTATTTAGTATCCAAAATCGAGGACACCGTGCGGGTCCCACCCCACCGGTTCGAGGACCCCCTGCGGGAAGTAGCCGTGGAGATCCTGAACGAAAACTACATGGGGAAAATAGACAAGAAAATGGGCCTAATGGTCACCGTAAAAGAAATCGAAGAGATTGGTATTGGTAAGGTGATCATGGGAGACGGTGCTGCTTACCATGATGTAGTGTTCACCGCTCTTTTTTTCAAGCCCGATCTCCATGAAATAGTGGAGGGAGAAGTCATTGAAGTCACCGATTTCGGAGCTTTCGTGCGCATAGGCCCCATGGACGGTTTGGTTCACGTTTCTCAAGTTACCGATGATTATATTAACTACGATGCCAAAAGAGGCGCTCTTCTCGGTAAAGAGTCCAAAAAAAGCTTAGAAGAAGGTAACTATGTTCGTGCGCGGATCGTGGCCTTAAGCCTTAAAGGCAGATCCTCCAAGGAAACCAAAATCGGGCTCACAATGAGACAACCGGGATTGGGGAGATTGGAATGGATCCAACAAGAAAAAGAGAAATCCAAAAAGAAGGGGAAGAAATAAATGGTTACTAAAGCTTGTACCCGGTGCAGCCGCGTGGTGGAAGGTGACCTGTGCGAAGTCTGCAACCTTACCACCTCCCATAACTGGAGTGGTTTTCTGATTATAGTAGACCCTGAGAAATCCCAGATATCCCGGGACTTGAAAATAGAAGAATCAGGAGAATATGCTTTGAGGGTCCGTTAGTGTTAATCCTTAAAAAAGAGTTGAGGCCAGAATTTAAAAAACCCTTAGGGATGCTTTACCCATCACTGGATGATGCCCAAGATTTTCTGGACTCCATCGAACCTGATACTCTCATAATTTCCGTGGGCGATGTTACCACCCGTAACCTCCAGGAGAGAGGCCTAATACCTCACTTAGGAGTTATAGATAACCAGGTGGAACGTAAACCAGCCCAACATGACATAGTCTACGATAATGTAACCCTAAAAGCAGTGAACCCCGCCGGATCCATCACCCCCGAATTGTGGGAAACCGTAAAACAGGGTTTTAAGTTGACAAATGCGGGATACCGGGTACTGATCCTGGTTAACGGTGAAGAAGATCTGGCGGTGATTCCCTGTGTAATATTAGCCCCACCTGGCTCACTGGTCCTTTATGGCCAGCCCAGGGAGGGTGTGGTGATCTGTGAAGTTGACCAGATTAGAGATAAAGCAATTAAGATGAAAGAGAAGTTAAAGGAGGCATAATATGGAAATAGATATTAAAGAACAAACTGAAAATACACTTCTAAACAGGACAGAAATAAATTTCAGCTGTCTGTATCAAGGAGAGGCCACTCCAAAAGTTTTAGACGTTAAAAAAAGGCTGGTTGCAGTCTTAAATGTGAATAAAGATCTTCTGGTAGTGGACAAACTCAAACCCATCTTCGGCACCGGCCGGGCCGAATGCTACGCCAAGCTCTACGACTCTGCTGAGAGTCTATCCCGGATTGAAAGGGATCACGTAGTCCAGAAAAATCAGGAAGCTGCTTCTGAAGAAGCTGAAGAAAAATAAACTCATGCTGGAGGATTAAATTATGAAAAAATACCAGCTTTACGAAGTTAAAGATAATAAACTCACCAGGAAAAATCCAGAGTGCGTGCGCTGCTCCCACGGGGTCTTCATGGCCGACCACGGAGACCGCTACACCTGCGGTAAATGCGGATACACGCAGTGGAAGAATAAAGGAAACAAGAAATAGGTTGGATTATTTTGAATCTTAGATCCGGCAGGTTCCAGGGAAAAATGACCAGCGAAGCTGCGTCCTACACTTCCTCCCTGGACTTTGACGTGCGGATCTTTGCGGCTGACGTCCAGTGCAACCTGGCCCACACCACCATGCTGAAAGAACAGGGTATAATATCGGCTCCGGATGCAGATCTCATAATAAAAGCGTTGCAGAAGCTGCAGAAAGAGGGAATAGAAGCCCTGGATTTGGACCCGTCAGTAGAAGACATCCACATGGCTGTGGAAAACTACGTTACCTGTGAAATTGGAGAAGTTGCCGGTTTCATGCACACTGCCAAGTCCCGAAACGATCAGGTGGCCACTGACCTCAGAATAGCCCTCAAAGAAGAAATAAAAACCATAAATGAGGGTATAATCACCTTTATTAAAAAACTAATCCCGATGGCAGAGGCTAATCTGGAAACAGTGATGGTGGGTTACACTCACCTGCAGCACGCCCAGCCCACCACCTTTGCTCACCACCTTCTCTCCTATGCCCAGGCACTTAAAAGGGATTAC
>JAUYBK010000080.1 GCA_030693105.1 Methanobacteriaceae archaeon
ATATTTTTTTTAACTTTTTTAGAGTTTGCAAAATACAAGCAGTAATAAAAATTAGATTTTCGTATACATTTATGTGATTTTGCCCTATCTTCACATTCTCCTGCGTATAGTAACCATGTGAGCAATTACCAGAGCCGAGAGAACGATGTAGGTCAACATGGCTGCTCCGTTGATGGTACGGTTGAAAAGGAATAATCCGATCAGGGTCTGGACAATGAATGCGGAAAGAGCGCCTATAAGCAGTGCTTCGCGTCCCAGGTACATCTTACTTCCACTTCTTCTTTTCTTACGGTACTCCCGTAATACGTAAAGTCCGGTGCAGATTACCACCATGCACCAGCCCATCAAGAGGATCAGTCCCAGGTATCCGAAGTCGAAGGCCACCCCAAATATACCAGGGAGCATGTAGTCGATGTAGTCCTTCTTAACCACCAGAACCCCGAAAAAGAGGGGAAAGGGAAGGGTGAAGAAGTTGATGAGACTCATGGGTAGAGAGAGGTATCCGTCAGACCCGCCCAGGCAGTCTGCTGCCCAATAGCACGATCCCTGAACGTGGCCCCATATAACGGTGTTTTTCACCACCATTTTAATACTGGGAATGGCGAACTCTTCAAGACGACCTATTCTTAAGAGAGGGCTTAATATGGGAGCGCTGAGAATTCGGGAAAGTACTTCCAGGATGCCGAAACCAGCCAGAGCTGCCAATATAACGGTACCAATCCTTTTGGGTGTTATCTTAACGCTCCTTTTGAAGCTTTTGGACATGATGAGGGTCCCTATTATCCATCCCAGAATCCATAGTATGAGGAAGGAACGGTGCATTAAACCCCCCGCTATGGCTATAACTCCAAAGAGGATTATGGATAAAGCTTTTATGGACGAAGCTTTGATGTCTACTTCCCGCAACAGACTGACCGATGCCGCCAGTGTAACCCAGGAGAAAACAGCAAAGGGTCCGAAAGGATGGACGAACTCGTGATGAGATACGAGGGGTAAAAACAGGAACGCGGCATCTGCACTGAATAATCCTGCCAGTAAAACGGTTAGAATAAGGGATAAAAAGAGCACCATGCTCAGGGGAATGGCCACCACATTGAAAAGCAGTACGATTCCCAGGTAGATCATTACTGCCACTTCTATTATGAACTGCAGATGGTTTTGGGCTATCAACATGATATCACTTTATTTACATTCCCCTTTTTCTGTGGCTCTCTTATAACTCTATTGTTTTCTCATGCCATATTAATTTGACTACCAGTGGACGTATCCTGATTATGAGTGACCTTTTTTAGAATCAGACGTATTTAATCTGGAGATTCACCGACTAAAAAGCCCCTGCAAATAGTTGATGATGTCCTGTAAAATTGCAGCTATTTGGGATAAAATTCCCGGGGCCTCAGTTGACTGTTGAGTAACTTTTTCTAGCTGATTCTTAAATTCAGTAAGGCTTCCCTGGGCTTTCTGGGAGTTTGAAAGGGCAGTTGCGATTTGTTGGGCTTGCTGGTCGGTGAGGGTGATGTTCATGGTGTTGGCCATGTTAATGACAATTACCTTTATTTGGGTGGGGTCCTGCAGGTTCTGCTTTTGCACTTCCGTTTTGGTTTTGTCAAATAGTTCCGCAACCTTATCCGGGTTCTGCCCAGTCTGGTTCACTACTTGCGTTTCAACGTAAAGCTCCTCAGTTGCTGCTTTTTTAGCTTCAGGGGGGATGGGAGTTCCGACTGCTATTTCGTAGGACTTAAGAACACCGGCCAGTGCAGATTCACCTGAAGAAAGTGACGGAGAAGAAACTACCACGTAACCATTTTCTATTCCCGATGACTTTAAGGCAGTGGCGTACATTTTAGGAGTTACTATTTTCACTTTACTGGTGTCCACGATGATCTTGATCCCCTGGTTGTAACTCAAGTCTACCATTGCACATGAAACTATCTGTCCGGCCCCGTAAGTTTTTCCCGTGATGTTTTTTGCAATAGAATTAACTTCAGAAGCGGTTATAATCCTATATGTGGTGTCTTTTAAACTTTTGTTGCTGTGAGACTGGAAATAATTGAACATGGAATCTTTAAGGGCCTGATTGGAATAAGTTGCCTCTCCGTAGGTTATGGCCAAACCTTGGGTCGAACTGTACGCGGGAGATGCTGCTACCAGCAGAATCAGGGCTATAAAAATCAAACACTTCATTAAACCACCTATTCTGATTTTTTAGTATATTATATATCAACAAAATAGTTTCAAATCTTTTTATAAGTTGGAATTTTTCATTTCAACAACACCACTCGACTCTCAAAAGCTTCATCTACAACCTTTTTACCGCATAAATCCGCAATTAATTGGGCAAAACTTTTAAGATCCTCATAACTGGGCATGTTTTCCAGCTTCAAACGGTCTATGGAGCTTCCCACGTACATGTAGGCCTTAATTTCCACGAAGTCTGGATTGCTTCTTTTTATAATATCAGCATATTCCTGTGGTTTTAACATATTATTATCTTTAACGCAAGTCATCCGAATAACAGTACGGCTATCGAAACTGGAAAGCAGATCTAGGGACTGGTTTAATTTTTCCCAACCCTTTTCAACTTGAGGTAAGCATAAATCGTTATAAACGTTTCTGTTAGGTGCATCAAGGGATAAATATAACTGAGTAGGTTCTGTGGATAAATTTTCAAGCCTTTCCGGGGTGAGACCATTGCTAACCAGGAAAGTGGTGAAATTTTTTTTATTGAATTCTTCTAAAAGACCTTCAATTTTGGGATAGAGCATAGGCTCTCCAGCCAGTGATATGGCAGCATTGTTAGGATGCTGGGCCTGCTGAATCTTCTGAATGTTGGCCCGTTCGTTCCCAAAGTAACCCACCAGAAGACTGCGCTGAGCTTTTATACATTCTTCTATTATTTTCGCGGGCTCGTCATAAGGACCTTCCCACTGGGGGCTGGTTATCGAAACATCTCTCCAACAGAATAAACATTTATGGTGGCAAAAGGGTATACTGGGCGACATCTGGAGGCATCTGTGGCTTTTTATGCCGTAAAATTTTTCTTTATAGCAGACTCCTTCATCAGTCATGCTCTTTTTGGTCCAGTGACACACTTTGGCTGCGGCGTGGCGATGGGACCCCACGAAGCGGTAGCCTTTCTTTTCCAGATTTTCCAGATCTACATCTTTAATTGGCATTTGCTGATTGTTTATCATAGTATATTATAATAAATTTAGGTGGGTACGTGTGTGAATGGAACACTACCCTATATATAACATATAGGTCTCATGTGGCGCAGAATATTTCGAAATATATAAATAGTTGTAATAATCTTTTTAACTTCTTGATTTACAAGTGAATGCTGATTTAAAGTCTTTATAAGCCAAAAAAGGGTAGTATTAACAAAAATTGAAAAGATATCTTAGATGGCTTAAAGCTGTTTAAAACGTTTATAATATTTTTTTATACTTTAAACCAAATTTAAATCCTTTGATTATTTAAAGGACGGTCTCATACTAGGTGGGCCTAATTTGGCTACCTATTCCCTGAGTATAAAAGCATAAATATAACCGATTTTGGAGAAATGGGCTTTTAAATAAGCTGATTAACTAAAAATAGCAAAGGAGTGGTCGGGATGGGTATGCCTCATTTAGATAACTGCAAATAGCGTCTTAAATCTTAAAAAAAGCCATATAAGCGTCTTTTAGTGGCAAAAAAATAGAAAGTTTTATATGTCATGCTGATTTGACAGATAAGTAAGTCCAAAGGAGTTCCATAACACCAATTTATGGGACAACGGAGGCGGTATAATTAAGCGACTGCAAATTGGTACACTCCTATTAGTATTAGGTCTAGCCATATGCTTTCTGCCCCTGGTAGGTGGAGTGGTCCAAGAAAAAAGTACCGTAAATTTACAGGAAAAATCTACTACAAATGTAAATGTTGTAGAAGTTAATGCTGCATACAAAACTAAAAATACTGTTAAGAAGACGGCCAGATCTTACAAGAAGACCAAAACTGTCTACCAAAAAACTAGAAAGGCTACTTCTCGTTACAGAAGAACTAGCGTAAAGGCAGTTTATTACTACCGTAAAGGGAAACGATACGTACGATACGTACGTGCCTACTCAACATACAGATCAACAGCCTCATACTCAGCCCCTGCAGCACCTACAAGTGGTGTTGCCAGTGTTGCCGCTGGATCCTCTGAAGATCAGATACTTCGAGGAGCTGCTCAGTTTGGATACAGTGGTGCTGCCCACGACGGGGCCACCATTGAACGAATCGGAGCCGGCGACTGCTGGGCCATGAGCGACTATCTCAACACCAAATTCTCTCAAGTAGGAGTCAGATCCAGAGTAGTTCAATACGCCAACAGCTATGTCAGTAAACATCGTTCCGTCCAACTGTACCAGAGTGAAGCATGGTTGGATGTACCTTACAAACAATACGGTATAAACAATTTATTCAGCGCCCAATCCAGCAAACCCGGAATGACTGTTATTGCGGGTGGATGAACTTCTATAAAATTAAGGAACACTAATCAACGGTCGCATGCACGGCTGTTGATTCAAAATATTTTTTTATTTTCATTGAACGCTTTTTTTATTTCCTTTCACGCCTTTTTTGCATCCATGAAAGAAAAACCACAATCCTTTTATAATCATGTTATATAAACAGTTATACAATACCACACCTTTATGGGGGGCTTATTATGAAAATGAAAGGAGAAACTCTGGTAATTCTAAATTTTAAGACTTATATGGAATCTACGGGATTAAATGCTCTAAAACTTGCCCAGGCTTCAGAAGAAGTTGCAGATGAAACTGGAATCACTATTGCAGTAGCACCTCAAGCCGCTGACTTATGGAAAATAACTGAAGAAGTAGATATACCAGTATTTTCTCAGCATATCGATGCCATCGAAGCGGGTGGCCACACGGGCCGCATACTTTTAGAGTCAGTGCACCAAGCTGGTGCTAAGGGGACCTTAATAAACCATTCTGAACAGAGGATGGAACTGGCTGATATTGATATGGTAGTTCAGAAATCTTCTAAGGTGGACATGACCAGCGTGGTCTGCACCAACAACGTGGATACCAGCGCAGCCGCAGCTACACTTAAACCAGACTTTGTGGCCATAGAACCTCCTGAACTCATTGGATCCGGAATACCTGTTTCTCAAGCCGAACCCGAAGTTGTGGAGGGAACAGTGCAGGTTATACATGATATTAATCCAAAAGTCGGGGTTCTCTGTGGTGCAGGAATTTCTACCGGAGACGACATGAAGGCGGCCCTGAAATTAGGGGCAGAAGGTGTGCTATTAGCATCTGGTATTATTTTGGCCCCCAATCCTAAAGAAGCCCTAATGGGTCTGGTGAGCAAGTTATAATTCGCGCAAAATAGGGTGTATATGATGGACAACGAGTTCCTGGACTTTTATACTTTAGATGATCTGGAAATTGAGGGAAAAACTGCTCTGGTGCGGGTGGATATCAATTCTCCGGTAGACCCCAACACTGGTATTATTTTAGATGACACTAGAATCCGGTTACATTCAGAGACCATAAGTGAAATCTCATCCAGGGGTGCCAAAACTGTAGTTCTGGCTCATCAAAGCCGTCCCGGTAAAAAAGACTTCACTACCCTCAGCCAACACGCTGAAATACTCTCTGGTATGTTAGGTAAAGAAGTTAAGTATGTTGATGATATCTTTGGGAGCAACGCCCGGCATGCCATATCACAGATGGAGTCGGGAGACATAGTTCTACTGGAGAATGTTCGTTTCTATTCCGAAGAGATTTTAAAAAGGGACCCTCCTCAGCAGGCAGACACCCATCTGGTGAGAAAATTATCCCCTTTGGCTGATTTTTTTGTAAACGATGCTTTTGCGGCGATTCACCGTTCCCAACCGTCAATGGTAGGTTTTTCATTTAAAATGCCGTCTTTGGCTGGGCGAGTAATGGAAAGGGAGCTCAAAGCACTTTATAGTGCAGTTAGAAGTGTTAAACGGCCATGTGTATTTGTGTTGGGTGGTGTGAAAGCTGATGACTCTATTATGGTCATGGAAAACGCTCTTGAAGCGGGTAATGCGGATTATGTGCTTACCACGGGATTGGTGGCCAACATCTTCCTGTGGGGTGCTGGTGTCAACATAAGAAAGTACAACCGGAACTTCATTCAGGACCGTGATTACTGTGAATATGTTAAAAAGGCCAAATCTCTTTTAAAAAAGTTCCCAGACCAAATAAAAGTTCCGGTTGATCTGGCAGTGTGTGTGGATGATAGGCGGGCGGAGTTCCCGGTTAAAAAGCTCCCTGATCAGCCCATATTTGATATTGGAACCGATACCATCACTCAATACGCCCAGATCATAAG
>JAUYBK010000107.1 GCA_030693105.1 Methanobacteriaceae archaeon
TTTATATTTTCCATGCTGAAGTCAATTCCAGTCATAAGTTTCCCCTTTTAATTTATGTTCAAGGATTGATTTAATCCATGACCCTAAAAGGCATTGCATCAAGACATGTTTTTATTTACTGGAAATATTTAATGCAAAAAAATGCAGCTAAGCAGTGCAAAAGAAAATAGTGAAAAAAAAGATATTAAAAATAGCAACTACATCTTGGGAAGGGAGGCGATCTGAGTGGCCAGGACGATTAGGGCCACGATAATAATTACCAGGAAAATTTGAATTTTTAATTCAGATTCGGGTTTTTTAGGCTCTTTTTCTTTCTTTTTAATTTTGGGGAATATTTTCAGGGGTCTTCCGCACCCTCCACAATACTGAGAACCTTCTGGATTCTCTGTTCCGCATCTTTGACATACCACCATTGGACATTCTCCCCTATCCACTTTTAAACCGATTAAGTTCCTTGAATAGTTTTCCAACAACTAAGTTAGTAGACGATATTATATTGTCCTTAAATTACTTTTAAACTTTTCTAAGAGATTCAAAGGTGGGCAGCTTGATTATGTGGTTAAATTATAATGGAAAAGTGAATTAAATCAGTAAGATGAGAATTAATAGTGAATTAAACCAAATTTAAGACGTTAAGATGGTACTTAATTTGCATGATTCATTGGAAAATGTTTTTTATCTAGAAAAAGGGAATTAGTTGTATAGGCTGTATAGTCCACAGAGGAGGAATTTCTACATGAAAAAACTGGCAGTTATTTTACTGGTGATTCTGGTTGTTGGATCAGTGGCCATTTCTGGCTGCATTCAGGGCGAAAATGAAACTGGAGAAGCTGGAGATATTCAGATCCAGGATAACCAAAGTTCTGAAGATGCAAACGATTCAGTCCAACCCAGTGTTTATAACATGACCAACGCATCCTTTAAGTAATTAAAGATTAATTTGTAGATTAATGCAATGTTTTATTAGTAGTTTTTATCTGGATAAATTTAAATGAAAATAAACTGGAAACTATTCATCATACTCTGGGGGCTATGTCTTTTAGGAGTCCTATCAGTACTCCCCTATCAAATAACTCTATTAGGCGGTTTGGAAAAGTTAACAATACCCCTTTATTTGGTTATTGTTTCCACAATGGTCAATAACAGTATACTATTTGCTATAATTATATTTTTAGGTCTTTTGATATCTGATAAAGTCGGTTTAGGACTTCCCATACTGGAAGGATGGCTAAAGGGTGAGAATGTAAAAGATAAATTTAAATCTATTTTACCATTATCCCTAGGCCTGGGTGTCCTGGCCGGAGTGCTGATCATCGGCTTTGATGTTTTATTCTCTTTAGTTGGATCAACCATTTCCTTGAGTGGAACAACACTACCACCTGCATGGCAGGGACTCTTATCATCCCTTTACGGAGGCATAAACGAAGAAGTCTTGATGAGGCTTTTCGTCATGAGCCTGTTAGTTTATATAACCTTTAAGATCAGAAAAACTGAAGATGGAAGCCCCACCAGATTAGGAGTGTGGATATCCATCATTTTAGCCGCTTTACTATTTGGAGTGGGACATCTGCCCACCGTTATGGCCCTCGGTTCGGTAACAACACTATTAGTGGCTCGTATTATAATCCTGAACAGTATTGGAGGAATTATATTTGGATGGCTCTACTGGAAGAAAGGTTTGGAGTCAGCCATGGTTTCTCACTTCTCCGCAGACCTGATTCTGCACGTATTGTTACCTTTGTTAGCGATGGGAATTTAGAATCCCCCCTTCTTTTTCTATCTCAAATTAGGTCCTGCCTTAAATTATTTTACATTAGACTCTGTTCTCTTCGGCTAAATACCAGGGCCGATAACAGGACCATGGCTACGGCGAACAACCCCACAACGGCTACATTCACGTAAAGGGGCAAGACCGATGAATTTAGTATAAT
The DNA here is from genome assembly GCA_030693105.1 of Methanobacteriaceae archaeon. Classification (GTDB taxonomy): domain Archaea; phylum Methanobacteriota; class Methanobacteria; order Methanobacteriales; family Methanobacteriaceae; genus Methanobacterium. The sequence continues at coordinate 1,932 of JAUYBK010000107.1, forward strand.
GGCCCGTAGGGCATCCACCCCATAGGTTAGAGGATCTAGGTAGACCGCTACTTGCAACCAGGTGGGAAGGTTAGTCACCGGGAAAAGCGCCCCACTGAGTAAAAATATGGGGAGCACAATAAAGCTCAGAATGAGGTTGAATCCTTCCATACTATCTGTAAATGATGCAATGAGAAGCCCTAAACCGGCTAGTCCCAGTGAAATCAGTAAAATAACCACCGTACTCATGATAAACATTAGGGGTGTCATGGTTATCCCTACCACAAAAGATAACAGGAGCAGTATCAGTCCCTGGATCAGAGCGGTAGTACTTATCCCTAGGGCTTTACCAAACACTATAGAAGGCCGGGAAATAGGCGCCACCAGTATTTCTTTTAAAAACCCGTACTGTCGATCAATGATTACTGATACTCCGGAAAATACCGCAGTAAAAAGCACAGTCTGGCCTATGATCCCCGGGAAGATGAATGCCTGGTATCCACCGGGACCTCCGCCAAAACGTATAGCTGATCCCAGTCCCGTTCCGAATATTAACAGCCATAAGAGAGGAGTTACCACTGATGTCAATATTCGGGACCGGTACCTTATAAATCGTTTATTTTCTCGGAGCCAGATGGTGTAGATTCCTTCAAGTTCGGCCATTTTTATCCCCCCTCAGTAATGGTCCTTCCGGTGTACTTCAAAAACACGTCCTCCAGGTTGGGGTGTTCCAGTTCAATGGAAAAAACGAATATCTGGTTCTGGTTGCAGAATTTCACTATCTCCGCTATGAGGTTTTCACCCCGCTCCACCATTAACTTGATTTCCGTTTCATCACCCCCACCTACCACAAACATTTCCTGGATGAAATCTAATTCCTGAGCTTTTTCCTGGAACTTTTCCGGATGATCCACCTTTACCGTAATGGTGTCAGCTTTGAGTTCTCTTTTCAGGTTACGAGGAGAATCAGCGGTGATTATCTGGCCCTGGTTCATTATAGCCACCTCATCACAGAGTTTATCCGCTTCTTCCATGTAGTGGGTGGTCATGAGAACGGTGACCTTCTCCTCCTGGTTTAATTTCTGGATGTACTCCCAGATACTCTCCCGGGTCTGGGGGTCCAGGCCCAGGGTGGGTTCGTCTAAAAATAAAACCTGGGGATGGTGTATTAATCCGCGGCCGATCTCCAACCTCCTTTTCATACCGCCGGAGTAGGTTTTAACGTATTCATCGGCCTTCTTACCCAGGGCTATGAGATCCAGTATCTCTTCTAAACGGCTTTCTCTTAAACCCTTAGGCACTCCGTAGAGGGAAGCGTGCATTTCCAAGTGTTCTCGGCCGGTAAGTATGTCGTCCAGGGATCGGGACTGGAAAACGATCCCAATGGATTTCCGGACTTCTTTAGGATTTTTTACTATATCATACCCGTTCACCGTGGCCAATCCTTGTGTCGGGCGCAGTATGGTACACAACATGGAGATTAAGGTAGTTTTACCTGCCCCATTTGGCCCCAAAACTCCGTAAACACTGTTTTTCGGGACTTTGAGGTTCACCCTATTCACTGCTACAAAATCATCATAATGCTTGGAAATGTTCTTAGTTTCGATTATATACTCCATTCTTTCACCGGATGTTAATCTAAATGAATTCTTTTATTGAGCTAAACTCCCTGACACTAGTTAAATGTTCCAATATAAATTGACACTAATTATATTAATTTCCTTCAATAAAATAATTTTTAAGTTCAATTAACCAAGATTCGACTGTAAAAAAAATGAAACTCCACACTGGGAAGGATGATTTAATTGTTCTTTAAAATGATAAAATCGGAAGGAATAGCCCATCACTCCTACTTCATAGGGGATGGTGGGAAAGCAGCGGTTGTGGATCCCCGCCGAGACGTGGATGTCTACCTCGAATTAGCCGAGGAACAGGGACTGGATATTATCCACATTTTAGAGACTCACCGCAATGAGGACTACGTTATAGGATCCCTGGAACTCCAGGATGCCACCGGAGCAGATATATATCATGGTAAGAATCTTGAATTTGCCTATGGAACCCCAGTGGGGGAGGGAGATAAATTTTTCTTGGGTCCTGTGGAATTAGAGGTTCTAGAAACCCCGGGCCATACCTTGGAGAGCATATCACTGGTACTCCGGGATCCCCGAGTCCCCCCGGTGCCCCAGATGGTCTTCACCGGTGATGTGATCTTCGCGGGGGAGACCGGCCGCATAGATTTCTACGGGAGAAAAAGTCGACCCCAAATGGCAGGGCTACTTTATGAAAGTTTATTCGAGAAGATATTGCCACTGGGGGATGGGGTGGTACTCTGCCCCGCCCATGGGGCGGGATCAGTTTGTGGGGCTGATATCCGGGAGCAGGACTACACCACCATTGGCTATGAAAAACAGACCAACCCCTCCTTACAGGTAGCATCTAAGGAGGAATTCCTGGCCCACAAGATCACCGAAGAACTCTACTATCCCCCCTACTTCAAGATGATGGAAGTCTATAACCAGCAGGGCTGCCACATTATCCGTAGATTACCCCACCTGAAGGCACTACACCCTGACCGGGTCCAGAACCTCCGAAGTAGTGGGGCACAGCTACTGGACATCCGTAAGCCCACCAGCTATGCCGGCGGACACATTCCCGGCAGCCTCAACATATGGAGGGAAGGCCTATCGGCCTTCGTGGGCTGGTACCTTAACTATGAAGATCCCATCATCCTCATCAATGACCATGACCCCACCTTGGATCTGGTGAGGCGCAGCCTAATTCGGCTGGGCTATGACCACATCGCCGGCTACCTACAGGGCGGATTCCCCAACTGGTATATCAATGCCCGGGAAATGGAACCACTGCCACTATGGACCGTGCAGCAGCTTCGGGAGAGACAATTTATGGGTGAATTCTACCTTCTGGACGTACGTAAAAGGGGAGACTGGGATAAAGGCTACATTGAAGGCGCCCACCACCTTTACGTAGGGGAGGTCCCCCAGAAGCTGGAGGAAATACCAAAGGACCAATCTCTGGTCATCTACTGTGATTCAGGCTATAAATCTACCATCGCCGCGAGTTACCTGCAGAAAGAGGGCTACCCAGTTACCAGTGTACTGGGGAGTATGAATGCCTGGATGAAGGCCCATTACCCCGTGGTAAAGAACTAAAAATAATTATATCCAAGATTGTAACTATTAGTGAGGGTGATACTATTGAAACCACATAAAATCCCGTTTATGAGTAAAAAAGAGTACGACTGTTTTATTGAAGAGCGATATGTTAGTAGAATAGCATTCAAGGGGGATTATCCCTATATAGCTCCTTTCTTATACGTCTTCGATGGGAACTACATCTACTTCCTATCCACCAAATATGGGAAGAAAGTGGAGCTATTATCCCAAGACCCCCAAGTAGCAGTGGAGATCGAATGTTACAAGCCGGATATGTCCCAGTTCCGCTTCGTTACCCTGCAGGGGACCATAAAATCCGTGGAGGATGAGGAGGAGAAGAGAAAGGTAAGGATCATGTTCGTAAGCCTCATCCGAGACCAGGAACTCTCCCTCCAAATATTAGCCGCCTTGGGCCACTCCCCCGATGAGCCATTAGAGAAGGTCTGTCAGGAGGAACGTAGCTACGTCTGGAAACTGGTGGATGTGAAGGATATAGTAGCCCTTAAGGAAGGATAAAAAACCTATTCATCCTTTTCTCTTTTCTTTTTCAACCTTTCCTGTACCTTATCACTTTCCAGTTCCCTTATCGCATCCCGGGCGATCCACTGGGCGCTCTTAGCATCACTATCTATCATTTCCCGGGCTAAATCCAGGGCCTTCAGATTAAGGGCCATATTACGCTTCCCAATTTGTCTAAGAGCCCAGTTCACCGCCTTTTTAACATAGTTACGTTTATCACCAGCCTGGGCCACTAACACTGGGAAGAATTGTTCCAACTTCACATCCCGGGCTGCTTTATCATGCACTGCCAAGACAGCCATTAAGGTGAACGCCGCCCTTTTAACATACTCTTCTTCCCTTTCACTCCATTCAAATGCCTTTTTATAGGCATAGGGTGTTTTATAAAAGAGGTTCATGCAGCACTGGTCACATACATCCCAGGAATCAAAATCAACCACCCAACTCTCCATTTGGTCCTCGGTAACCATCCCCGGGTCTTCCACCATACTAGCCAGGATCCGAGTCTCAGAGTAGCCCGCATCCCACAACTGGCTGGCCAGGAGGTGATCCTTACCTACTTCTTTGGCAATTCTCCTAAGCTCAGGTATTCTAACCCCGAATGCCTTCTTTGATTTTATACCATACCGGAACCTGCCCTCCACATCCTCGGGGTTGGATAAGGATTCTAGTTCCGCCATTATTTCTCC
>JAUYBK010000151.1 GCA_030693105.1 Methanobacteriaceae archaeon
ACACATATGATCCTAAGGACGCCCAAAAACTTCTAACCCCTTTAATGGAAAACCAAGCAGATATAGTTCTCGGTTCTCGTCTGCAAGGAAAACGTGAAAATGGATCCATCAGCATAATAAACCTATTAGGTAATCACCTTCTGAGTTTTTTTGCTAGTTTTCTATACTCTAACGTCTCTGATGTATGCACCGGTTACTGGGCATTCAAAAAGGAGGTAATTGATAAACTTTTACTGGAAGGTATAGATTCTGATGGATTTGATTTGGAGGCAGAAATGTTCTCAAAGGTTTCAAAAAATAATTTTAGAGTTTTGGAAGTTCCTATTCACTATAAAAATCGGTTAGATGCTCCTAAATTAAATTCCGTGAATGATGGAGTTAAAATATTCATGCGATTGTTAACTAACTGGCTTAAAATGAAAATAGGAGTTTTAAGATGAAAATCGCCATTATAGGGTGCCGAGGCATACCAGCCAAGTACGGCGGTTTTGAAACCTTTGCCCACGGTTTAACCGAAAATCTAGTAAAAAAAGGTTATGAAGTAACTGTGAGCTGTGAGTACAAACCAAAAAATTCTCGTGAAGAGAACTTCAAAGGCTCAAAACTGGATTATTTCCCTATCAAACCACCAAAAAATTATTTCTTAAGAAAATTTTATGAAAATCTTTCAGACATCTACTTTCTAATTAAGTTAAGCCGGGAAAATCAACTGATATACTTCCTTGGCATAGAAGTGGGTATGTTTCTTTTCATTCCCAAAATACTTAATAGAAATTCAATGGTTATGGTAAATATCGACGGTGTGATGTGGGAGAGAAGCAAGTTTAATCTGTTCGAAAGATGGCTTCTAAAACTAAACCATAAATGGGCCACCAGATTTGCAGATACGGTCATCGCCGACGCCCAAGAGATGAAAAACTATGTGGACCAAAAATATTGGAACAAGACCGTCTATCTTTCCTACGGTATCAACACTCCCAAGAGGATTCCCTGGAACGGAGAAATTCTGAAACAACTTAAAAAATATATCTCAATTGATATCACCCCCGGAAATTATTTTTTAGTTGTGGCTCGACTTGAGCCTGAAAACAACATCCACACTATAGTGGATGCCTTTTCTCGGGCCGAAATTGAAATTCCCCTTGTAATTGTGGGGGATTTCACCAGCGAAAATTACGAATACAAAGTCAAATCGATAGCTTTGAGTTGCGGGCCGCCAGGAGTGATATTTTTAGGTTCGGTTTACGATCAAGAAATCTTAAACCTGCTCCGACAGAATTGTACGGCCTACATTCATGGTCATTCGGTGGGAGGAACTAACCCTTCTCTCCTGGAAGCCGCAATTTCCCACAACATTATCCTAGCCCATAAAAACCAGTTTAACCGCGAAGTTTGCGGAAAATCCGCGGTTTACTTTGAAACAGAATTAGATCTTGCTAGAAAGATGAAATTGGTTTATAGATATATTGAAAACTATCTCGATCTCAAAGATGAGGTTTATTATCGGGTGAAAAAAAAATATTCGTGGTATAAAATCACGGAGGACTACCATTCACTTCTACAGGAGATGGATAATGTCACCAGAGGTATAGACCTTCCCGCAGAAGACACCAAACAAATCAAAGAAGACATAGAACTAATCGCAGAAGAAACCAAACTAATTTCAAAAAACGATGCACTTAATAAGTCTTTAGAGACGAATTATGAGAAAAAAAAGGTCTGAGTATGTGATATGCAGATCAGGTATAATAAATAATTTTCACTAACCTAAGTAAGTTTTATCCCCATAGATGTATTATCCGAGGTATACTCAGATAATATAAGTATTTGGGGGGGGGCCTTTTCAGATCAAAAAAAGTTAACAGCATGTTGATCCATAAGCATTTGATCCAGAAATTACATTTCAAAGATGGAGGTTAAATGAGTCAACTACCACCAAAATCAAATAAAAATACCAAGATATTGATGGTAATCTCTTATCCAGACTCTCGTTTAAAGAAGGAAATGGAAACACTCAAAAAAAATGGTTATGACATTGAAGTGATCATGTGGGAGAGGGGCTGGCCATTCCCTAATGACCAAAATATTAATATTAAAAGTTTAAAAATAAACGCACGTATAGGTTTAAACATTAAATCTTTATTATTTTATCCTATATGGTGGTTGTTCCTTACCACTTGGCTATTCAGAACTAGATGGGATGTAGTTCATGCAGTTAATTTTGACACTTATTTATTCGCCTTATTAGTTGCCAAAATTAAAAAAAGACCTATAGTATATGATATCTTTGATTTTTATGGTGATATGATGCCAGGTTTGCTTCGAAATATTATCGTTCGTCTGGACAGATACTTGTTACCATTTTCTGATGTTTTAATCTTAGCAGATGATAGTAGAGTGGAGCAGATAGGTGGAAATATTCACAAAAATATTTACACCATAAACAACAGCCCTACAGAAGATTTGTTTGATATGAATTATCCTAATAATGACGATAATAGTTTCAAAGTTTTTATTGGCGGTAAGATTATAGAAGAAAGATGTTTGGACCTGATAATTTCTACAGTTAGTGAAATGAAGGACGTTGACTTAATTATTCGGGGTCATTGCGGAGAACCAGTTTTTAAACAACAGCTGATGCAACTTGGTCAAACGTATGAAAACGTGGATTTGTATTTGGATGGCGTGCCGTATGACGAGATCATCAAAGGAACCATGGACGCCAACCTGACCATTGCATTGTATGATCCAAAAATTCCCAATAACAAATATGCCAGTCCTAACAAACTGTTCGAAGCAATGGCATCTAAAATTCCGATTATAGTGAATGAAAATACTTCAATGGCAACTATGGTTAAAAAAGAGGATTGCGGCATGGTAATACCTTATGGAAATGAAAAGGCTTTAAAAGAGGCCATACTCAGTTTAAAAGAAAACAAGAAGTTACAAAAAAGTTTGGGTTATAATGGTAGGAAAGCCTATGAGAATAAATATAACTGGACCATCATGGAGGAACGGCTGCTAAATATTTACGATCAGGTTCTCAGCTAAAAAGATTTAAATGTACGTTAATAACCTTTTTCGTTTGAAAGACTGGAAGATCGATGAATTAAACCTGTTTGTTATAATCTTACAGATTTCATTCTTACTTCTGAATTTCCTAGATAATGCCGGTTTAGATATTCCTATACTCAAAGAAGTAATTGGATTTTATTTGGTGTTATTCATCCCAGGCACACTTTTTCTCCGTATTATAAATTTAGACAGAATTGACAGTAAGGGACAGATTTTATTATACACTATTGGTTCCAGTCTGGTCATCTTAATGGTAATTGGATTTTTAATGAACTATTTATATCCAATTTTAGGAATGAATAAACCACTATCGCCTTTCTCAATAATAATCACTTTGAATCTTTTTATATTTATTTTATGTTTCCTGTCCTATTTTATTGACATACGAAGGGCCAATAAGTCTCCAACAAATAAGGTTGATCTGAAAAATCTAGTTTCATCACCACTCCTGTTTCCATTCATTATACCTATTTTAAGTATTTTAGGGGCTTATATGATGAATATTTACCAATCCAATATACTAACAATTCTAATGATTTTTTTAATAGGTGTAGTTGCATTTATGGTAAGTTTAGGTAAGTTGATCCCATCCAAGCTGTATCCCCTAATTGTGTTTATTATTTCAATATCTATTCTATTACACAAATCTCTAATTACCAATCACATTTGGGGTTGGGATATAAATACAGAGTATTTTCTGGCTAACCAAGTGATTTTAAACTCCTTTTGGAATGAAAGCCTTCACCTAAACTACAATTCCATGTTAAGCGTGATGGTTATAGCACCTATTCTTTCCAGCTTTATAGATATTGGATTAGTGTGGATAATGAAAATTATTTATCCATTCCTCTTCTCACTAGTTCCCCTGGGGTTATACTACATATTTTGTAAACAGACTAATCCTAGGATAGCCTTTTTTTCGGTATTTTTGTTTGTGATCCTTTTCACATTTCACACTGAAATGCTTGCCGTGGTCCGACAGCAAGTGGGGGAACTGATGCTAGTATTGGTTTTGATGTTAATAGTCAGCGACCAGTTAGAGTTAACTAAAAGATATTTTCTGGCTGTTGTGTTTGGTATGTCCATTATTGTAACACATTATGGGTTAACATACGTCTTGATGATCATTTTGTTGATAAGTGCGTTTCTTCTATATGTTCCAGACAATTTAAAGCCTTATTATAAATTTTGGCCAAGAATTAACAAGTCAGCTGTAGTA
>JAUYBK010000125.1 GCA_030693105.1 Methanobacteriaceae archaeon
ACACCAGCTATCATATTGAATATACCATATAATCCATCTGTAAGACAAAATCCAAAGAAAAATGGGAAAACTATGGCCAAAAATATGGTTGGATCTATTTCGTTGTACTGTGGTGGGGAATACATCTTAGTCATAAACTCAAACGGCTTTGCAAACCCCGGATTTTCCAGGTCCACTGGAATATTTTCTTCACCATCGGGGTTGGTAACATCTACTATGGAATGCCCTTTTGTAGATTTTTTAATTACATCTAATGCATGGTCCAAATCCTTCTCCCGTACCCATGCCTCTAACATGTGTGTTTTATCTGTTTTGGCAAAAGATGAGAAGATTTCCTCTCTTTCTCTTTCAATTTCCAGCTGTTCTTTTAGGATTAAAATGTCTTCTTCACATTTTTTTGATAAATCATTAGCTTCAGTTATTAAATCCTTTTTTTCTTTTTCTAAATTATCGAGTTGAGTTTTAACATTTTCGATGGCTTCTTTGGGTTTTCCAGACAGTCGTGGAATATCAAATTTTTCAAATTCAAACTTCCTTAAAAGTTTGATGAGATCGTCCCGGTATTTATTCAAAGTTATGATAACCACTGTTTTCTCAGTTTTTTCTTGAATTTCGCTTTCAAAAATAATTATTTTGTCAGTTATTTCCTCTAACTCTTTACTAAATTTGGAATAGACCTCCAAAGCCACTTTTCCTGATATTATGGATATATGTTTGGTGTCTATCAAGTCCTTCATGTCCAGATCTAAAAATTCCAGGTTTTTTAGAGAATTAAAATCAGATTCAAGTTGGATCTTCTGTGATTCCAGTTCTTTTAATCCTTTTTGGATAGTTTGGGTTCTTGACTCCACCTTATCTAGGAATAAATTAGTATTTTTAATTATCTGTTTTTTATCTAATTCTTCAACTTTCTTCTTTTCAGGTATTTTTGGACTTATAAACCCTTCTATCAATTGTAATGGACTTACTTTTTCTTTTTTCACACTTTCCCAAAAATCAGTTATATTGGTTATTCTTAATAGAAGAGAAGATAATTCGGCAGTATGCGGACCTGTATGTGATGGTTTAAATATTCCACTCCATTCTATATCCTTTTTGACCCGTTCAGACATATCATGAATCTGTAAGACTGATGCCTCGTGTAATGAACTTATCAAATTATCAGAATAATCATCCAAAGTAATAATTCCAAGTTTTCGCATTCTAGCTGGTCTAAACATGTATATCACTATTAAAAGATTAAAGGATGTTATTTATTATAACTGTGGCGGCGTCATCAATTTTATCTTCAGTTTGGGCTTTAATATCAGAAACTTCCCTTTCTGTTTCTCTTAATGTTCGGTTTGCCTCATTTTTAGCTTTGCTTTCAGACTCAAAAATGATCTGTTTGAATCGTTGGTTTGCATCTTCCTTACTTTTTTCCATGATACTGATTGATTCCTCATTTGCTTTCTTTATTATATCTGAAGCGCGTTCGTTTGCATCTTCTAAAAGCTTTATAGCATCATTTTCAGCTTTTTTTATGGTACTAATAGCTTCTGATATCGTTATCATTTGAATCACCACATCTTTAATTGCATTTATGAAATGATAATATATATGTTTTACTATTTTAGGAATCCTTCACTTCATATTTAACTTCATATCCTATTTTCATACAACTAACTATTATTAATAGTACTTTTTCAAGCTAATTAATTCCATTATCATAAACAGATTGAAAAAATAAGCTCAATTCATCTTCAATGTTTAATTTAACCTTTAATATTTAATTTAAATTTAGGATAAATATCAGTTTGTAACAGTAGCGGATTTTTACAAACATGGTATGATTTATTGGTTCCTGAGCTAGAACGCCAAGCAATAGGCTGAATTTTCAGTAAGTTTTTGGGATTCCGGAAAATACCCTAGAAAGTGCCAAGATCTGGCCTTTAGAGAACACCTATCCAAAACAGGCAATACCAAGAAATTTAGAAAGAACTTAAAACAAACAAATGGATATTAAAGGTCTCATTGGTAACGAAGGCATTTTTCAGGATGCTACATTCATAACCGCTGACTCAGGCCATAATGCCACCATGAATCGCGCTACAAGAGTTCATTCATTCGAAATCCGAGATGAATGCGGAATAAAAGAATAACACGAAAAAGAGCACCTGGAGAACGCCCTTACGCCTTGATTATAAACATTTCCACTCGGGACACTTAAAAGTTATCAAAATCCTCCGAACACACACCAAAAATATATTCACCTGCTTCTCATACAAACTACTACAAATGAAAACAATAACACAAAAAACACCATAGCGAACGTTAACATTAAAAAAATTCATAAAAGGGATAAAAAGATAAAAACAAAAAAATCGTTCGAAAAGAATAAACCAACAACCAACAACTCCAATCAAATAAAAGAAAGTAAATAGAAAATCTTTTAATGAAATTTATAAACTAATCTGGCTATTTAGGATTTTTATGCACTAAAGAAATATCAAAGTGAATTGGGCTGGTTATCATGCCGTTAGACCTATAAAATAGAACTTTAATACTGTAGCAGTTATGCACCATAAAACCCACAACATTACAATTGCAAACAAAGCAATAACACCCCTAGACAATTTATCACCTCTCTTTATTATTTATAACACATTAACATAAATGTTTTGCAGATAAAAATTCATAATAATGACCGACATATACTTTCTTTTTACTTAGATTCTATGATCTTTTGGTTAGATATGAATATAAATATTTATTTAAGACTTTCATCTTTTAATTTGATATAGTTAGAACATTGATTATAAACCATCAAATTAAAATTACAGATCTTATATTAATGTTTTCACGAAATTTAGGGCATTAACATTTTTTTATTATCTTTCTATCATCAACTCCATCATAAAAAATCTCATCTATTTTGAAAATTTTTCTAAAAGGAGCTTCTCGAGTTTTTTCTTCATGCACATGGCTGATAATGGCGGGGAGCCTTCCAATCATGAATATTCCAGTCCCAATACTCCAATCAAAATCCATATCTGATAGTATACCTGCATTAGCCCCGTCTATGTTCATTCGGATCCCTTTCTTCTCCAGAAGGATACTTTCGATTGTAAGTGCCAGTTCAGTGTGCATTCCTGAGCATTCGTATTTTCGGGCAAGTTCTATAATTTTGGGGGCCCTTGGATCTTCTGCATGATATCTGTGTCCAAATCCGGGTATCATGTTACCATTTTCTAAGGATTCATTAACCAGTTCTCTGGCAACGCGATCTAGGTCTCCTTCAGATCTTTTAACTCCTTCCTGAATGGTTTTCATGGTTTGTTCAATTGCACCAGCGTGGTGTTTTCCAAATGCCAGAAGCCCACCTGAAACGCAAGCATGCATTGGAGATCCGGTAGATGCCATAAGTCTTGCCGCCTGTGTACTGGGCGGTGTTACTCCATGATCACAAAAGGAGATTAAAATTGCTTCAAGCATTTTTGATTCGTTTCTTGGTGGTATTTCTCCTTTTATAAGTAAATAGACCATTTCAGAAAAAGATATGTTTCCTATAATGTCTTCTTGTGAGTATCCTCTTGTTGTAAGCCTATTTGGTTCAACTCTGGTTAGGAATGTTTTCCATTTAGGATTACTAAGTTTAAGCATGTTTTCTATTGTTTCTCTTCCAATTGCCATGATATATCACTCCAGAATTTCGGAAGGGAGGAATACTGATGATCTTCTTGGTTCCACACAACAGCAGGGGCGCACACAAAGAATTCTAACGCCACTAGCTCTTTGAGGGCCAATATTAACAAAGGATCCTAGTGCAGTAACAGAACCACCTATACCAAGTGGGCCTATTTTAGAATTATTAAGAGATTCAGTTATTTTCTCTTCTATTTTGGATTGTTTATTTAAATTTCCGTATGCCATTGCTTTTAGCATCAATGAGGAAGCTTCAAAATGAGTTCTACCAATGCCAACAGCGGGGATAACAGGAGTGCATCCTAACTTAGGAATCTCTGATCTCATCCATGTTATCACTTCCTTAAAAAGCTTTCTATGATCCCTCTTGTGAAATACGCTTTTAGTAAGGGCCCTTATCTCTGGACCACCACCTAACATAAGTACATGAATTTTTATGCCTTCAAAGTCCATGTTGTCCATCAAAAACCCGGGAGGAACCAGTTTTCCGGGGTGGGTGTAAAGGCCCTCACTTTGTTCAATCCGTTGGGTAGCATCACCACGAACGGCCATAGGTCTTCCAGGAAGTTTTAACAGCCCTTCACGAACTCCGGACTTTATTTCTTCTAAAAAATTGGGGGGAAGGGCGGTATTGGGCCCTACTTCTACCAATATGTGGGGTATCCCCGTGTCGTCACATAGTGGTACTTTATGCTGCTGTGCCAGTCGGGCGTTCTCTATCATGATTTCCAAAACCCATCTGGCCCTCTCATTTTCCTCCTTTTGGAGAGCATGACGGTAAGCTGCCATTTGGTCGTTTCGGAAACTAGTGCTAGCCTCGATAAGAGCACTTTTAACCATATTTGAAATATCAGTCTCCATAAAACACGTCCTTGAAATATACCTATTCTGGAATGGCCAAGTCCTTTGTTCCTACTTTAGAAATCTTAGCTTCAGGGTAATAACGGTTGATCATGTCTTGGACCAGACGAACCTGTCTTATCCGCTCACCAGCTTGATTAAAAGTGGTATCCCAACCATGATGGGTTGCAACCGAACCACCAGTCTTCAAATAGACCGGTGCAGCTTTTTTTATAATATCCGGTGCTTCATAATGCCGGATAAATCCACCTGAAGATTTGGGATTTTCGGTGTGAATGTCCAGGGAGATGTCAATGGCCTGACGGATTTCATTCATCATATTTATCGACAAGTCGCGGACCGGGTTGAAGGAATCAGCACCAATATCCTGAAGAAGACGGGCTGATGCTGGGTTTCCATGTCCAGTGTGAGCCGAAATCTTGAAATGTAGGCTAGAAGGAAGTTCTCCTACTTCTCGCATCTGGGAGAGCACCCACAGAAGTCCCTCATCGTAAACTACAATACCCCGCACACCCAGGGACGCCGCACGTTTAACGTCTTCTAGGGCATAAATCAGGTTTTTATAACCACGCAGCCGATATCCTATTCGTGCCCCTTCCTTGGTCTGGGCTGAAGCGCTGGTATCGTAGGTAGCCCGAGGACCCACACTTAAAAAGAGTTCTAACTGGGCATCAAAGGCCATATCTCTCATTTGGACTATTTCCGAGTCAGTGAGAAGCATTATGCCTTTGGTCTGAGTCACCCGATGCACCTGGACTTCGTAATGATCCAGGGCGTCAATTAAACCGGATAATGCGGCAGGTTTTTGGATCCCGGGTACTTCAAAGCGGTACTGGCCACCGTCTTCAAACCGCTTTTCGGATTCAGGTAAGTTATTAAGTGCTTTCCCAATCCCTATTTTCTCTAAAAAATCTTCACTATTCAATAAAATCACCCTTTTCTTACAAAACGATTTATAATACTAATTAATTCAGTTACTTCGTATGATTCTATATTTTTCATGATATTGAGAGTTTTTAAATCCACTTCCGGATTTAGAAGCCGGAATTTTGTCAGAATATCGTTCCAATTAAATGGTTTTTCGGGTTCTCCCTGTGGCAAATGCACAGTTTCCTCCCAAGATCCTTCTCTGGTAGTTATGATTACCTGAGATGGTCTTTGTTCTGGATATAATGATTCCAAATTGGGATCACATTTCATGGATACTTTAGAAGCTAAGTTTAGTATTTCTGCATTAATGTGGAGAGTCTGGTTTAGTCCCTTAGAAATGGCCAATGCTAAACTGACCGGTAAACTCTGCCTGACGGCTTCCGGGCTGTGGGGATGATATTCATCATGTTCTGCTGCAATTTTATAGGTATTAACCGTTACATTTACAATATTATCTGGATTTATATTGTTTTTTTGCATCAGTGACATTGCTGCGTCAATTGACGAGTGCAGATGCCTGCAAACCGGGTATTTCTTGAAATATACTCCTAAAATATAGTAAGATTTCCATAAATCTTCTTTTGCAATGGCTATTTTAGCCAGCTCGATCTGTGAAGTGGCTCTGAGAAATCCTTCTTTTCCATCTATTATACTTTTAGCCCCTGTAAATCCTTTTTGAGCTATTAATGCTGATAGTACTCCTGATTGAGCTGCTCGACCCGGGTGAAGGTGTTTACCCATGGTACCTGCGTGGTCTGATTCCAACAGTCCTGCGGCCTGAGTCCCGGCCAGACCGAAACAATTAACAATAGATTCTTCATCGAGTTTTAATACTTTACTGGCTGCTGCTGCAGCTCCAAAGGTTCCACAAGTTCCGGTACTGTGAAAACCTCTTCTTCTATGGTTTGGATTCGCTATAATTCCCATTAAGACTGCTATTTGATATCCGACCACCATGGACTCAATTAAATCTTTTCCACTGACTTCATGGGACTCGGATAAAGATAGTGCTGCCGGGATGACACATGCTCCGGGATGAAGTTGGGCCTGACGATGCCCGTCGTCCAAATCCAAAGAGTGTGCGGAAACACCATTAACCAAGCTGGCCTCCAGGGCACTGGTTTTAGAACCACCAATGATGGTAGAAGAACCGTGAGAACCCACGATGTTGCCTATTATTTGACTGCTACGGGTCCGTGAACCACCTAGGGAAACTCCTAAAAAGTCCATAAAACACAGTTTTGCCTTTTCTACCACATCTGCCGGCAAGTTTTCATAATGAGTATTGCAGATGAAGCTGGCCAGGGAGTCGGTGATCATTAATCATAGGGATTACGTAATTAATGATAAAGGTTTGGATGGTGGAGTATCATATTCTTCTTTACATCTATAAAATTTGAATAAAAAAATATTAACAAGAATATTTGAATATTTGAAGAGATTTAATAATTGAAAAAATAGTTTTAAATTAATTTAAAAGTAAACAAATTACTTTTATCTTCCTGTATAGATTCGTACTAAGGGTTTGCTTAAATGCCGCCGGGCCGATGGAGGGACCTCATAAAAGCCTTCCTTCAAATTTCTTTCAATTTCAACCTCTTCTTTAGGAGCATCAGCCATTTTAAGGCCACAACTGGGACATTTATACCCTTTGTCACTCCCCGCAGATTTCATACGCTTCCCACAATCACACCGGGGGTTGAAAATATTGTATTGTTTTTTAAGGCCAACTATACGGATTTTTTCCAGGTTCAAAGTCCCCTTTGTCCCTATACCTCCATAAACTACTAATTCGTCCCCGGAAGCGAGCTGGCGAACGTTGTCCCGGAATCTCTTGGTGGGTTCGTAAGCTGCACATTCTATCGCACCGGATGCATCTTCTAAGGTGAAAATGACGTGTCCACCTTCGATTATGTGGGGATGGTCCTTTACCTGGCCGTTCACACGATAGCACTGATACATCTCCATTTGGTTAATTGCAGAAGCTTCCTGGATGTGTAAGTCAGTGTGCTGGTTGGTTAAAAATACCATAATTCGTTTAATTGGTTCTTTAACTTCCACTAGGTTATGAGCAGCGCATACTGCCTCTTTACTCTCACCGCGAATTCCGTAAAGCACGGGGCAGGGGGTGTGGGGGGCTATGGCCATGTAACCATCGTCTACATTGTCAAAAGTTTCCGGATATGTTTTATGATCCATTAACCTCACTGAATCTTCATCTATTCTCCTCTTTTTACCGTAATTTTCGACTTTTCTATAGGCGATTAATTCGTAAGTTTTATCGGGCAGGGGACACCCGATGGCGGCTAAAGCACCTATAACTCCTCTACCATTCTTGTACTTGAAAACTTCAACCTTCACATCGTGGGCAAGTTTTTCAGCCTCTTCCATGGTCACCATCTGGCGCACGGTCTTCAGGGAATATTCCTGCATTTTTTTTGTTATTTCGCCGGTGAAGAAGACTACTCCGGGATTGGTTAGCGGATCTTCCACTTCTGAAAACTCTTCCACCACACCTAAAATAAGACGCTTAGTATTTCGAATTTCTTCATCACTTTTTAAAACAATTTTAAAGGCTACGGCGCCGTTTCCACGGGTCTTATATGGTGCAAATGGGTTTAAACGTATTAGGTGAGGTTCTCCTTTTAGGGTTAAACCACAATCTTTAAGTCTCTCCAGCACCACAGCACATATATAAGTTGTGCACATTCCGTTACTGGAATCTGTGTCATCGATACCTACATGTAATATATTATACATTTGCTTCACCGGGGTGATCTCCTGTCTCACGCTAACCTTCCAGTGCACCGAGAAGAGATGCTCATAAACATCACTGAAACTTTAACCAACCATGGGTTTGAAACTTCTAATATATATGATCGGAGCTGCTTTGACCTAGTGGCCCGAAGGGAATTAATGCTTCTTTTAATGAAGGTACTGGTTAATGTGGATGGTTTCAGTGTGGAGCAGGCTCACGAAATTAAACAAGTGGCCGACACGCTTCTGGCGTCTCCATTGGTAGTGGGGATAAAGTCAAAACATGAATATTTGGTGGAAGACGTGGTTTACGAACGCCACGGTATCCCCGTTATTGGAATTGAAACCTTCCGCAATTTGGTGGTGGACAACATTTATCCAGAGATTTTCGCTGGACGGGGAGGCTACTACGTCCAAATTGACGGCCAAATAATTAAAGAAGTCCGTGAAGAGCAGAGCATGTCTTTAAAGGAGCTGGCTGATCTGGCCCACGTATCCAGGGAAACCATATATAAATACGAAACTGGAAGGGCACGGGCCCACCCCGAGACCGCTATGATCCTGGAAGGAATACTAAACATGAAGATCACGGTATCGGTGAACATTTTTCAGACCCCTCCGTCTAAAAAGACTAAAATTGGGAAATCAGAACCCCGTGAACTGGCTGAACTGGGCTATGGAGTTATAAGAACAAAACGGACTCCTTTTGATGCTTTAGCCAAACCAGACCATAATAGATCTAAGAATACTGAGTTATTAATGGCTAATCTTGATAAAAACCGTAAACAAAAACTTCTGGCTAAAATGGCTGTAAATTTGAGGGACTTATCCCGTATAACTGGTACTGAGTCAGCATTTATTTTAGAAAGCAGGCGGGATTTAAACGCCATTGAAGGGGTTCCGGTGGTCCACAACTGGGAGATGGAAGAATTGAAGAATTCTCGGGACTTTATGAAACTTCTGAAAGAAAGAAGGGATAATTAATTAATAAAGTTTTCTCTTTATCGTAGTTCAACTCTTTATCTTAATTCAAAGTCATTCTCCAGTTTAAATATAATATTACTTTTGTTTTAGGATACTAAATGTTTCTTGAGCTTCTTTTTCAGAAGCAATTCCCAGGGCAACCATGTCCACGTAGTCCAAGGTTTTAAGATATTCAAATGCGTCTTCTGGGGTCATTATCCCGGCTGCCAGTAACTTTTTGGCGATGATGGTCTTATCTAACTTCAGAATCATCTTCCGGAGTTGGGTTCGTTCTTCTGTCAGGTTCTGTTCGCAGTCCATCAAGTAGCCCAGACGGTTAACCGGTATCATGTAAAGTTCGAAAAGATCCTTCACCGGTGATTCTAAAAGTTTTTCAGTAGTTTGAAAAGGTCTATGGGTCGCCAAGCCCGGTACTGCACCATTATCTTTTATGAAGACTAAATTTTCTTCTATGAAGTCCCAGTCACCTTTATCGGTAATTAAAGCGTTAAGTAACATGGCTTTAGCATCCAGACTGGCCAGGAGTTGAATATCTTCGAGTTCCTGTTCGGGACGCACGGTTCCCAGGACTTCCAATTTCAATCCTTCTTCCCGGGCCATTTTTAGGGCCTCAACAACAGGAGGATAGGGTAAAAGTTGAATTGCTTGCACACCCATATCATAACTGGTTCGCATGATCTTAAGCATGTTTTCTGGATTGCTGTAAAGATCAAGCTGGTAAAGGCGGGCGCGGTGCCCGAACTGAACCGCACCAATAAAAGGAGAAGTTCCCAATAGAGTTCGAGGTAATGAAACTCCACCCACTTCTAAAAAACCTTCAAACATGTTTAACTACTCTACTTTTTCTACCACTACGGCAGTTCCGTATACCAGAATCTCCTGCATGATGTCGGAAATGTCGTTGGAATCGTAGCGGGCGCTGATTATTCCATTTGCACCCAATTCCTTTGCGTGTTGAATGGCTCTTTCCAGGGCTTCTCCTCGTGACTCTTCCATCATATGCACATACTCTTTGATTTCTCCCCCGAACATGGAACGAATCCCGGCACCTAACTGTCCTCCCACACCCCGACTGCGCACAGTGAGGCCGTAAACAAACCCTTTTGTTTCTAAAACTTCGTAACCGGGCACGTAGTTAGAACTCACAATAACAAATTCATCCACCGAAACCATAACTATCTCCTCCAATAAATTATTTCATCCCAAAACGTATCTTAGTTATAGAGGGTCGCTAACGTTTATAAATAATTTTCTCTAAGTTATTTAAGGAGTAAAAAAATCTTTTTGTAAGTCTTATATGATTATAACTGGTTTTAATAACAATAATCATTAGAAACACTTTAATTGAAAAAATAGTCCATTCATATTGGTTACCTTATTAATGTTTAGGTCCAGCAACAGATTTAAACATCCTTACTAAATATTATAAAAATGAGCACCATTGAAGGCTGGTGAAAAAGATGGATAATATGAAAGTACTTATCGCTGATCAAATAAACGAGAAAGGAATAGAGGAGCTTGAAGACGTGGCAGAGGTCGTTGCCCGTACCGACATCACTCCTGAAGAACTTGTTAATGATATTCACGATTTTGAAGCTATTGTGGTGAGAAGCCGCACCAAAGTTACCCGAGAAGTCATTGAAGCTGCTCCCAAACTCCGCATAATTGCCCGAGCCGGAGTGGGCGTGGACAACGTGGACGTGGAAGCTGCCACCGAAAGAGGAGTAATGGTTGTAAATGCTCCAGAATCCACCTCCATCACTGTGGCCGAACACGCACTGGGCCTAATGCTATCCCTGGCCCGTAAAATCTCCCTGGCAGACAAATCTGTTAAAGAAGGTAAATGGGAGAAAAGTGCCTTTATGGGTATGGAATTAAATGGCAAGACCCTGGGGATAGTTGGAATGGGTAGAATAGGTAGTCAAGTAGCCAGCCGCTGCAAAGCATTCGGCATGGACCTTATGGCCTACGACCCGTACATAACTCAGGAAGCTGCTGCAGAAATAGGTGTGGAAATAATGGACCTAGAAGGTCTCTTAAAAGCGGCGGATGTCATAACCATACACGTGCCCCTAACCTCCGAGACCAAACATCTTTTGGCTAAAGAAGAAATGGAAATCATGAAAGACAATGCTTTCATAGTCAACTGTGCCCGGGGGGGTATTATAAACGAGGAAGATCTTTATAACGCCATAAAAGATGGTAAAATAGGTGGAGCTGCATTGGACGTATTTGAAAAGGAGCCACCAAAGGAAAATCCTCTTTTAGAATTGGATAATGTAGTTTTCACTCCTCACATAGGTGCATCCACTCGCGAAGCCCAGCGCGATGCTGCTATTATTGTGGCTAAAGAAATCAAAGAAGTGCTATTGGGTGGGTCGCCTAAAAATGTGATTAATATGCCGGTACTGGACCCGGAAACCTTCCAGCAAATAAAGCCCTACGTGCAGTTAGTGGAGAAGTTAGGGAAGTTCGTTATACAAACGGCCGAGGGAAACATAAATGAACTGGAGATAACTTACTGTGGTGAATTATCCGAAATTCGCAATCATGACATAATGACCAGAAAAATGCTCCAATCAGTTCTAAACCCTATTCTAACCGAACCGGTGAATATGGTTAATGCCAGTACCGTAGCGACTAATAGGGGAATAATTGTCACTGAAGGCAAAAGATGTGACGCAGGTGGTTATAAAAGTCTGGTGAAAGTCGAAATGAAGGCGGAAGGCAACCAGGTAAGCGTGGAAGGAGTGTTTTCCAAGGAACCCAAAATAGTCAGAATAAACAACTACTTGGTCGACGTAGAAACCCAGGGCACCATGCTCATTTCCAAGTACAAGGACATACCAGGGATAATTGGATCAATAGGGGCCAAATTGGGGGAACACCGGATAAACATAGCTAAAATGCAAGTTGGAAGGCAGGAACAAGGTGGCGAAGCAGTTATGGTCGTCAAAGTAGACCAGAACATACCTGCTGAAGTTATTGGTGAGTTAAAAAAATTGAAGCATGTATACGATGCAGTAGCAGTGAACCTTTAATTTAACTTTAAAATAGTGAACCTTATTGTCCTTAAAAAAAGGTTTACTAAACTCTTTTTTATTATTTTTCACTTCATTTACTATCAAAAAAAGCTTTACTTTAACTTCAAACAATCATGTACTCAGCTTCCCTTCCTCTGGTGTCGTAGGCCCTTATACTGTACTCATCATATGGTTCGGCTATTATCAGATGGAAGAGACCATTTTTGGAGAAAAAATAGAGATCTGCAGGGGATGGGCTGGCATTGTACCCGGGATGGCTGTGCACCGATCCCACTGTGCCGGTGACCATGGGCTTCATGAAGGTCTTCATCACCGCACCCTGATTGGAAGTTTCACCCGGGAGAAAAACCAGTCCATCAATCTTTAAGATTTTATCTTTGACTTTGCCTTCCAGAAGAGCTACAAATTCATTAGGATGGGATTCTCTGGCGATCTGAATTATTTCGTCTATCAGTGCAGCATCTAGTTGTACTTCCTGAAAATTCTGCTTATTATTTCCCAGTAAATGTCCAATTAACTTGTCCAAGATTCCTGGTTTATTTTTGGGGGGTATTTCATCTGCCATTATTATTATCGCTCATTTTAGGGTATTTCCTAAGATTTTAAAAAAATCCATATCAAAAAGGGGCAGTTCCAAGTCTACGTAGGCACGGTTACGCCTTGAAACTACCTTTTTATCTTCTAGAGGATTGTAACCTTCTACTTCAACTTTTCTACGGTAGATACCCATCCCTCGACGCTGCCAGGATGCTACATCACTTATATTAATTCCCCGCTGGAAAAGTAACTCGTGCAACTGGTCACTTTTCTGGTCTTTTAGAATCTGAACCGCTTTTTGAGGGGAATGATCTTTTCTAAGGGTCCAGTAAGCGTAGCCATTGAGACAATTTCGCCAAGCTTCACTTTGTCTTTCCTGGAAGTATTTCACTACTAATTCTGTTGAAAGGGGGATAATTCTGGAATCAAAGGATAGGGGGCCAGATACTTTATCAATTTCTTTGTATTCTTTAAACAGGTTCTGGGTGAAACTGCTACTTATAAAACCAGCAAAAACTGAGTCTATCTTCTCCATCCTCCCGGCGAAGGGAATTTCTTCCAGCAAAATGTTTATTTCGTCGGAGAAGGTGTAGATGAATCGAGGGCTGAACTCCTTAAAGATATCAAGACCAGATAGGGACATTATTCTGGCAAAATTTTTGTCATAAGGCTTTTTAAAATCTAAATCAAGGGATAAACGGTGAAAATTCCTTCCGTCAGCTCTTATCACTATTTTTGAACCGCAGGGAAGTTTTAAATTTGAATAAATTTCACACTCTTCCATCTTAACTTTTTCCCATATCCTTAATTGAAGACCTAGATGAGAATGATCTTGTATATAAAAATAACCAAAAGGGCTAGGTTCCCACCCGCAAATTTTCGTTTAAACTGTTCAAGAGTTTAATCGCTGAATAAGCTGCTAAAACGCTGGTTTTTGGATTAATAGCACAACGAACATTTTCAGTCACGGTTCGGAACTCACCGAAGTCTCCTACCACCACTACCTCGTGCATGTTTCGATCCACTTCCGGGTCGGCTATGATCTCCACATCAATTTCCATACCAGCAGCAATGCTCAAAGCAGCTGCCACGTTAATATTTAGGGGAAACTTCTCTACTGCGGCACTGGCTTTTCCCTGGTAGAGGATGGTCTTTTCTAGGGTGTCAATACCCAGTGAACGAGGCGGTTTCCGGGTTACTAATGTGGCTTTTTTGATTTTACCGATGGATGCAGCCTTAATACCGTCCAAACCCACTATGGCTCCAGAAGGCGCGTATATTTTCGCATTATTCTTTTTAGCAATGGCTTCCAGATTTTTCCGGGTAGCAGGATTAATAAGTCCTCCCACGCTCATTATCAGGACATCTTTCCCCTTTTCAAGTATAATGGGGACCATTTTTTCCACAGCTTGGGGGGATGCAGCCTCGATGACCAAGTCCACTTCTTCCAGCATATCCTCCAGGTTAAGGACCACCCGCCCATCAACCTGTGATGCCAAGTTTTCGGCTCTCTCCATGTCCCGGTCGTAGAAAAATGCAATTTCGACACCAAGCTTACCTTCTTGGGCAAAACTAGTTATTATATTAGCTATGGCGCCGCATCCCAGGATTCCAACCTTCATGAATTTATTCCTATTGGGGAGACACTGAAGGTTCTTTTATCTCTGGACTAATTAATATTATATCGCCCACGGCCTGAACCCTCTCATAAGGTATGTCAACACTGCCTTCTTCTTTAAGGGGCCTTATTTCATCAGTTTCAGGGACTATGCGTATACTTTTAGTTATTACGTCCCTAATACCTACACTTTTTTTGTCATGATCTATGGCAACGGCTTTCAAAGTTGAAACCCGGCCTTTTTTGATGTTCAGCACTAAGTCCTGTATTCGACCCACGTATTTACCGCGGGTGGTGTACACATCCAAGTTGTACAGATTGGTTAACTCCACCATCTAAACCACCTATTTCTCCCGGCATTTTTCCCGGGCTTTTTAAAATCTCATCTAATGCCCCGGGATGTTACCTTTACTTAATTAATTTAAAAACGTCACCTTACTTAAATATTTCGAAAAGAAGAGGTTGATTTTGGCCTCACTTAGGGTGGACACCTTTAAATCCATGATATCATTAATTTATTAAATGAACTAAAAAAGGTTAAAAAAATAACTTATCAATACCTATCATGTTTTTAAAATTATTAAATATATTATCTTAATATGGTGGTTTCATGTGGGATAGTAGTAACGATTATCGACTTAAAGTAGCAGAAAAATCTGTTGAACTATTTTTGAGGGCTATGGATGGAGCTAACCTTAAAGGGAAATGGAGCAAGAAACCAGCAGTAGAAGCGGCCCGAAAAATGATCCCCGAAATTCAGACGCTTTATTTTTCCTACCTTTCCCCGCTGGAAATGGCAGACGCGACTCAAATAGCTTCTCTGGAAGAAGGATACCATGAAATAATAGAATCATTGGGTGGAAGTGCCTGGAACCGGCAGTTTCTGAGCATGGCAGAACGCATTGAAAGGGAAAAGCTGGAAGAAGGATATTAAAACCACACCCCAACTTTACCAGAAAGTTGCTTTGAAAAAAGATCGGGACGAGTTAAAAAAGGAGTTGGGTTTTGATGAAGAAGAAGCACTGGTTTTAGCTAAAATCTGTGATGTTTCCCGGTTACGTTATGTAAATCCGGCTTTTGCAACCTTGCTGGTGAATTCAGATTATGATACCGTGGAAAAAATAAAAAATGCAACTCCTGATGAATTTTATCAGAATTTAGTAAAGGTAAATGAAAATAAAAGGTATTAATAAAGGAAGAATAAACCCTAAAGATATTGAATTTCTGGTTAACGAAACATTTAATATTTTATTAGAGGTGTAATATTGATGATTACCATCCAAAATTAGGAGATGAGGATATGACATACATAGATGATGTATTAGAAGAGCTGAAGAGAAAAAATCCTTATGAACCAGAGTTCATACAGACTGCAACTGAGATTTTAAGATGTCTTAATGTAGTGTTTGAAAGACATCCTGAATTTCAGGAAGCAAAGATTTTAGAAAGATTTTTAGAACCTGAAAGAGTGGTGATATTTAGAGTACCATGGGTTGATGATAATGGTGAAGTACAGGTGAATCGAGGTTTTCGTGTTCAGTTCAACAGTGCACTTGGCCCATATAAGGGAGGGCTTCGTTTTCATGAGTCGGTTAATTTATCGGTTCTTAAATTATTAGGATTAGAACAGATTTTAAAAAACAGTCTTACAGGCATGTCAATTGGCGGTGCAAAGGGTGGAAGTGATTTCAATCCAAAAGGCAGATCC